>NZ_JBVBZF010000393.1:0-2955 GCF_057447755.1 Fusibacter sp.
ACGCGCAGGTAGGGGAATACTTCAGAACCTTTATTGCTTATGGTGTTATCGGGCTTTCACTTGGTCTTCATGCTTGGAAGACTTATATGGCTAAACTAAGAAAGGATCAAGTTGATTTAGAATAATTTTCATTGATCGCAGGTTTCGTTGATCGTAGGTTTCGTTGATCACAAGTTTTATTGAATACAAGTTTATTTTGAGAGAGAGTGGTTTTCGGTTATCCTCTTTAACCGACAGCCACTCTTTTGTTATATACATCATTTATTTTCATCCAGCTTTGAACAAGTATTTTAAACCTGTGAAAAGCGGATAGATACGTCAATATAAAGTTTTGACGTTAAATGAGTTCTTACATCAAATTATAATCAGAGGATTCATTTGACGCATCCTTAGATGTTTATTATAATTTACACAGAATTGAAATTATGTAGGGCATGGTATGTACATATGAATAACAACAATAAAGAGCTCTTTCAGAATAAATTACAAAAATCAGTAAATAAGAAAATCTTCTTATTAATCAGTATTGGCTGCCTCTTGTTTTCGGTTGGTGTATATATTATGAACTACAGTGTAAATCAATCTAATGCCACCAAACACTTGGAAGCACTAGAAAGTGAATTTATAGATATATACGAATATACCACTTCATATCTCAAAGGTGAAAATGCAAATCGTTTGTTCCTAGATGTCCTGAATGGTGAGATTGCTTTAAACAACTTAATGCATTCCTTCTATGAGTTTGGTGTGGAAAGTGAGATAAAGAGTAATTTAATACTAACCAATTATCAGGGGGATATTGTCTATACCTCCTTTAAAGAAGATGATTTTAACCTGCACTTAAAACAATTTAATCAAGTTGTATGTGACAATGCCAAGGTTAAGGCTAAAAATGGAATTTATAACGCCATCTATTATTTATCAGGAAGCTATTCTTCTTATATTTTTAGTTATCCCGTTCGTGAAGGTGATGATGTAATCGGCTATGCAAATATCTATTTGTCTGGCAACGAATGGCATTACCACTTGTCGGACTACAACTTTAACAGTGTTATCACAGACCAAATGGGAAATGTCATTATCAGTAGCCGTAAAAGCCTAATTCAAAAAATCAATAAGTTTAATCCAAAGATTAAGAATAATATTTACAAGCAGGGTGAAAACCGTTACTGGATTGTATCTAGAAGCCTAAGTAAGTACAATGTCATAATCTATTCCTTAGTCTATTATCCCCAAAATGCTTCTTTCTTTATGATTGGCCTTATTGTAATATTATTACTTGGTTTTTCCTGGTTTCAGCTTGCTAAAAAAATGACTTTTGCTATGGCCGAAAAAAATGCTTCTTCTATTAATGAACTGGTTAGAGAAATTAAGATCATCCGTAAGGAAGATAGTGAATATAGAATTCAGATGGATACCAATGACGAGTTTTCGGACGTTGCCATACAAATCAATAGGATGCTAGACAAGGTCAAGGAACTCAACGAGAAAAACACAGACTTAATTGAGCTCAACAACATCATTGAACTCAAACAGCTCACAGCACAATTCAATCCGCATTTTCTATATAATACACTTGAGACCATCAGATGCCTTGACTTTCAAGACCCATCAGAACTTGACAAACTCATTGCAAGATTGACTCAGATATTGAGATACAGTATTGACAACAGCTGTAAGGATGCGCGCCTCATAGAGGATATGAAGTACATTGAAGACTACTTGGAAATTCAAACGGTAAGATATGGCGATCGTTTCAAATACACCATTTACATCGACGAGGCTTGCCACCACTTAATCGTTCCTAAACTCTTATTACAGCCAATTATTGAAAACAGTATTAAGTATGGCTTTCTCAAACGCATGGAAATAGAAATCCATATCAACATTATTTTAAACGATGGCATTCTCTGTCTCTATGTAGAGGATAACGGCTATGGCATGACTTTAGAACAGGAAATGGCCCTTAAAGAATCTCTTTCACAGGTGGAGAATACCACAGCCCACAACGGGCTTCATAATATCGCAAGAAGACTCTATCTCAGTTATGGAGAGGGGAGTCGAATCGAGCTCAATAACATGTATGGTGAAGGCTTGGGCATTACGATTTTCGTAGTCCCAAATGCGAGGAGGTAATCAATGTACAAGATATTAATCGTTGAAGATGAAGATATAATACGAAAGAACTTGGTTTATTACATGCCTTGGAACGAGCTTGATTGTACTATTGTAGCAGAGGCAAGAAATGGTATAGAAGGTATTGAGGCGATTGAAAAACATACACCAGACATCGTGATTGCAGACATTAATATGCCCATCATGGATGGCCTTAAAATGATAGAAGAGACCAGTGATCACTATGATTATGTTTCAATTCTGCTCACAGGCTATTCTGATTTCAATTATGCAAAAGAGGCCATAAAGCATGGGGTAATAGAATACCTATTAAAGCCCTTGGTCACAGAGGAAATGAAGGATGCAGTGGCACGTGCTAAGGTCCAATGTGATATCAGGCGAGCATATCTTGCAAAGCTTTATAAGAAAGAAGAGCTTAAAAATGCCAGACTCCTTAAGGAGTTTTCGACCGATTATGGCGAAGACACCATCGTAAGGGATATGATCCAGTTTGTCACAGAGCATTATAGCAAGAAGATTTATATACAAGACTTGGTGGACCACTTAAATTACAGCGAATCCTATCTAAATTCCAAGTTCAAGGAAACTGTAGGAACAACCTTTATAGAATATCTCAACCGTTACCGCATACAGAAGGCACTTACGCTTTTAAACAAGGGGACACATACCATTCAAGAGATTGCCTGTGACTGCGGCATTGGAGATTATAAATACTTCGGCATTGTCTTTAAAAAATACATGGGTTGTTCTCCAAAAGAATACCTCATGGAAGTGCGGTAAATGGTATAAGCTTAAATCATCTCTAAGTTATGAGGTGAT
>NZ_JBVBZF010000394.1:0-2948 GCF_057447755.1 Fusibacter sp.
GAATACACGGTTCCGATTCCATCGGATCCGACGAATTTGAAGGTCACAACTGTTAACGACACCTATATCAAGCTATATGACTACTTGTCACCTAATGCAAGCTATTTTGAGATTTATGTTTATTTGGGGTCTAAGACGGATACGGAACTTATTAAAAACACCTACAATGATTTTCAGTACTTGGGAATCACTAATATTGAGCCTTACAAAATCTCCTATTTACCTGGCTTTGAATTGCTTGGAGAAAACGATAGAATTGTATTTGTTCTTAAAGCAGTTAACAAATTTGGACCGTCTGGTTATTCAAATCTCGCCTCACTAGTCTTTAAGGATATTCAAGACATTAAAGAACTTGGTCCACCAGATATAGATGGTGGTATTGAAGTCCCTGATGGTAGAGACTATGAAATCGATGATGGTGGTAGTCAGGTTCAAGTAACATTTAACAGCAAGCAAATTAACAACATCGTTCAGGTAGATGCTTCTGATGTGGTTACAAAAGATACCAAAATCAAAATCATTAATGTGCCTGAAAGTATTGTAAAATCAAGCACCTCAAACATTACAATTAACTTTGGTAAGAGTATTTATAGGTTTGCACCAGTAACACTAAACACCTTGACCTTTAAAACCATGGCAGATTATTATGATGCCTATGCTCAAATTTTTGAGGACTTAACCATGAACCAGAATCGAGCATATTTAAAGCCAAATATTAGAGGTAAAAAACAAGTATCTGAGGTATTCTCCGTTAGCTTTAAAGCAACTTCAAATAACAGTACAAAGAATTTTACAGACTTAAGTCAATCTATGGATTTCAGTATTGTTTATGATGATACCTTCATAAGCATGGCTCAGGAATCCCAGATAGGACTCTATAAATACAATACAAGTACCAATAAGTATGAGCCATATTCTGCAGTTGTTGATACGGACAACAACAGGGTAACGGCACGAATTAGATCTGCTGGACATTATGTGTTATTGACAAATTACTAAAAGAAAAAGGCAGAATCTTATTGAAAATGATTTGAAAATATAAAAGACCAAGCGATGAGGAAGGGATGGCATATGAAAAAAATAACTGCATTACTCTTAATAATTTCAATAATACTGGTACCGAGTTTTGGTTCCATCAGTGTTTTTGCAGAGGCGCCATTTGACATCCCAGTTCCTGAGTTCACTGCAATCAAAACGAACGTAGACAGCGCGACTGACTATACAGCCTATGAAAAAGGACTTGAACTTATTGTAAACAGTACTTTTACAGATGTTAATAAGGATCCTAACAAAGAAGAAATTATTCGCATGGCAACACTTGGTATTGTGAAGCAATATGGTGATAGAAAGTACTACCCAGGCAATAATGCAACAGGCTATGATGCACTGGAGACTCTGGTTAGACTTGCAGGAAATGAAGCTGCTGTTATGCAACGTGTCTATGCACAAGCTGGAGGGACCTCATCAACAACAGCACTGGATTTGTTGATGAAGCAAGAGTATTTGGTTGAGGCTCAAAATTTGGGCATTATTACTCAAGATGAAATTGTAAATCTTCAAAATCCTGTTAAGAAGGAGCAATTGGCGGTTTGGGTAGGAAGAGAACTTGGTGTTGCACCGGTTTTTAGTCAAGAAACAGTTTTCAGCTTTAAGGACTGGGAAACGGTAAATCCAGTTTATCGCTCTGTGATTGAAAGTGTTGTTTCAGACGGTATTGTGCCCTTAAAAAATGATGGTGCATTTGGACCTAAAGATAATGTAAAACGAGGCGAACTTGCTCATATTGCTAAAGCGGCACTTGAATCCAATTATGCCCCCCTTAACATTACTTCGGGGTTTGGCCTTGTCATTGGGAGTAAATCTGAAAAGGTTTATGAGGATGGCAATACAATCACCAGAGAAACAATCACTGTTAAAAATACAGACGGTACAATTTCTAATTTAATTTCTGAGCAGCATACAAAAGGCAATAAGCTATATGATTTTGTGGTGTTTAAGAATGGCGTGCCATCGAATCATAAGTTTTTGAAAATTGGTGACGAAATTGAATACCTTCTACAAGATGACAAGGTTATGTATGCTCAAGCACTCGATCATGACTTGGTGCTCGAAAAAATAAACGCAAATACGCTTGCAGATGAATTTTCGATTTTTCATTACGGAACCGTTTCAGAAATCAAGACAAAAAATCGATCTAAAAATGGCAAAAATGTCATTACAGAAATTTATAGAGTAGTTGATGTGACTGGTGATGTTTTTGATATTCTCGTGGATGAGGATTTATACACGGGACTAAGAGATGATATTGTAACGTTTAAAAATGCCAAGGTGGGAGGCGTAAAACTTCTTAAAGAAGGTGACGTTCTCGAATATCTTGTAAATCCAGACAATGAAGTGATCTATATCAAAGTAGCACCACTTGAGTCTAAAACCATAGCGGGAACAGTGAGAGAAGTTACTCAAATGACAGATACAGAACCTGCTACAATGACGGTGTATGGCTTTGACGATAAGGTCTATCAATATCCGATTGCACCATATGCAGACATGAAAATCAATCAAAGATATACTGATTTAGCTAATTTTGTCTATGGCATGAACATCAGCATAAAAGTGGCTAATGGTTATATTATTAGCGCAGCAGGTGAATCCTATAGTGGTGAACCTGGCAGTATCCCTAAATATGGTAAGATGAGAATCGGAACTGTTGAGAGCGTTTACAAGCAAAGTATTAATATTATGCTTGAAAATGGGACCTATCAAATGGTTAACATCAATACTGGTACAGTGATTACAAAAGACGGTGGTGTCGTTTCGATCACGGCACTCAAGGTGGGAGACAAGATTAAGGCCTACTATAATGACATTTATACAGATACTGCATCTAAAATAGAAATTGAAGCACCTGAAATTCTCTTTGAAATTATTTATAAGGGTAAAATTAAGAA
>NZ_JBVBZF010000395.1:0-2942 GCF_057447755.1 Fusibacter sp.
AATCAATACCTCGTCTTCATCTTCAACATTTGAAAGAATTGCATATTCTTGATCATCAAGCTCAAGAGTCGCGATAATATTGAATTTCACAGGATTTCCATTGTCATCGAACAATTCTACAATGTCTTCTTGTCCTTGATGCGGATCTACTACTTCAAATAAATTTTCATTTTTTTTCATTTTACACCTCTAATAGTTTTTTCTTTTATCCTTAACATGGGATATGCGCTTGGCCATATTCATGTATAGTTCAAATTAATGTTTATGCTACTCTCTTGGTAGACTATCAAGATAGCCTTGCAAGATTAACTGTGCTGCAATCTTATCAATTACAGTCTTTCTTTTTTGTCTACTGACATCTGCTTGAATCAGCATTTTTTGAGCACCAATCGTTGTTAGACGTTCATCCCAAAATATAATTTCAATATCTCGATCGATACGATCTGAATATTTTATTTTCTTCTCAAGTTTTTTCATGAAGTCTTGAGTTTTTTCACCTTGTGGACCCAGTGTCCCATTCATGTTCATCGGAAGACCTGAAACGACTCTCGTCACTTCATATTCAACGATAAGGTCTACCAATCTATCAATATCTTGCTTGATACTTTGTCTAAAAATTGTTTCTTTGCCCTGTGCTGTGATTTTTAGTGCATCACTGATGGCTACGCCAATAGTTCTGTCACCTACATCTAGTCCCATATATCTCATTAATTCATATCCTCCAGTATAACCGAATAGTTTCTAAATAACAATAGCATTTGAAAAATTAGTGATAATATTTCTCAATTAGTACACTTTAATGCAAAATTCCGGACACACCGAAGAACAATAACCACATAAAACACATTTTGAACGATCCACTAAAATTTCATCGTTTTCAAGGCGTAATGCATGATGATCACATTTTTTTACACAGGCACCGCATTTAATACACCAATCTGCAATTTGAATTTTTTTGGTATGGCCGCTGACACGTGCCTTTAAATCGAGCGGAATAATTTCACCATTGACTCTTTTAACATTGTAATCGATTTCATCAAAGGATTGCATGCCAAAAGCCACCGAATCCAATACATCAAGATTCAGCACATAATCAAAGCACGCTTCCACATTTGAAAGCAAGTTTCCGCCACCGAGTGGTTTCATGCCATATATACCGCCACCATTTGCTTTATAGGCCTTAAGCGCATCATACATATCGTCCATCGTCCCATCTTGTATACCAAGACCATTGATATTGGTTATGGGATGGATAACTTGAATTTCCGGATACTTCAGTGCTGCTCTAACTGCCGCCACATAATGTGTCGATATACCAAAGGCTCTTATTTTACCCTGAGATTTCATTTTCATGAAATACTCAATGGCTTCATAATGCCCCTTAATCGTCAAACCACTCATCTGCTCATGCAGCATGAAAATATCAATATAATCCGTGCCAAGACCCCTAAGTGCTTTTTCAAAGCTCTCTTCAGCCGTCTCCTTAGAATAAGCATAGCATTTGCTTGCGATGACATAATCAGATCGATCGATGTATTTTAATGCTTGTCTGATATGAGGGTAGGTTTCATATAGCTCTGCGGCATCCAAGAAATTAATGCCACGTTCATAGCCATACCGAATAAGGGATGCCCCCTCTTCAAAGGATAGATTCCTTTGAAGGGGGCCCATTGTAAGGCTTCCAAAGCAAAGCTTTGAAACCTTTATGCCTGTCTTTCCAAGTTCATTTCTTTGCATCTTATTTTTTAATACACTCCATATAATGGTTTAAGAGTTCTTCAAGAATTTCGTCTCTCTCCACTTTTTTGATCATGGTTCTTGCGTCATTGTAGGTCGTAATATAAGTTGGGTCACCAGAAAGAAGATATCCTACCAACTGGTTCACAGGATTATAGCCCTTCTCCTCTAGTGCTTTGAACACATATAGCAGAATGTCCTTTTGATTTCCTTGCTCTAAATAATCTTCAACGCTGAACTTCATAGTATTTTTCATTTAAAATCCCCCTTCACCGAATACTTATATCCATATATACCCGATTTATGACAATAACTCATAAACTTTCGAAAGTGCTTCCTTAACTTTTTCAGGGTTTTTTCCACCCGCTTGTGCCATGTTTGGTTTACCACCACCACCGCCGCCAGCGATTTTAGCAACTTCTCTAATAAGGTTTCCTGCATGTGCGCCAAGCTTAATGGCATCATCAGAAACCATAGCCAGGAACTCTACCTTGCCTTCGCCAGTGTTTGCGAGTACTACCACACTATTTTCAAGCTTGTCTTTAATTTGATCCGCCAAGTTCCTAAGGGTATTCATATCAATGCCTGCAAAATCTGCTGTTACGACATTCATGCCCTTAATTTGCTTTGCACTACTTAACATGCTATCAAGGTCGCTCGTTACCAATTTATTCTTAAGTTTTTCATTTTCTCTTTGGACTTGTTTCATATCTTGAATGAGCGCCTCAGTTCTATGCTCTAAATCATTTTGGTTCGTTTTTAGCATATCAGAAAGTCTTTGAATCTTCCCATCAAGTTGTGTTAACATTTTATAAACATTTTCACCAGTAATGGCTTCAATTCTTCTCACACCAGCAGCTACACCTGTCTCACTCACGATTTTAAAGAGACCTGCTTCAGCCGTATTCTTAAGATGTGTACCTCCACAAAGCTCTATACTGTAATCACCCATAGTGACCACACGTACTTTGTCACCATATTTTTCACCAAAGAGCGCCATTGCGCCTTTTTCTTTTGCAGCGGCAATACTCATATCCTCTGTTTGAATTGGAAGCATACTTAAAATTTGTTCGTTTACAAGGGTTTCAATTTTCATAAGATCATCATATGAAATGGCTTCAAAATGAGAAAAGTCAAATCTTAAGCGTTCAGGTGAAACCATAGAGCCAGCTTGTTCTACATGAGTTCCAAGAACTTGTCTAAGT
>NZ_JBVBZF010000396.1:0-2938 GCF_057447755.1 Fusibacter sp.
AATGCATCAGATTTTAACCATACGGCTAAAAAAATCAGCGCCTATGGCTATGATGAAATCAGTTTGAACTTGGGTTGTCCATCTAAAATGGTGGTTTCTAAAAATAGAGGTTCAGGGTTTTTGGCATTCAGGGATGAACTCAATCGCTTTTTGGAGGGCATATACTCTAATCCGGTGGTGGCCATTTCTATCAAGACTAGACTGGGCAAGTATAAACACGAGGAATTCTATGACTTGATTGAAATCTTTAATCAATACCCCATAAAGGAGTTAACCATACACCCAAGAGTTCAGACAGATATTTATAGAAATAAACCCAACCTAGAAGTTTTCAAGGATGCACTAGAGTTGAGTAAGAACCCAGTTTGCTACAATGGAGACATCTTCACTCTTGGAGATTTTATAGGCATCAGGGAGACTTTTCCTGAAGTAGAGACCTTCATGTTAGGTAGGGGGTTATTGGTTAATCCTGGCTTAGTAGGTGCTATAAAAGAGGGCGTTCAACTTGATAAGGAAAGTATGCGTGGTTTCCTTGAGGATCTTTATCGAGGCTATCAAGAGGACCTTATTGAACCTCATAAAGTGTTGAGTAAAATGAAGGAGAGTTGGAATTATCTGATTCAAGCCTTTTCAAATCACGAAGATTATTATAAAGAGCTTAAAAGAGCAGGCGATTTTAATGCTTACGAAGCTGCAGTAGAACGCTTATTTAATGAACAATCCATTTTACAAAATTTTGGCTATAAGACTTTTAAAACCAATTAGGATTATGTTATTATGTATAAAACTAGGAGGTAATGATATGGCAGTGGATAAGGTAAAGGATTATTTTAAAGCCCATGGTATTGACCATAGAGTCTTGGAGTTTGATGTGTCAAGTGCAACGGTTGAACTTGCAGCTAAAGCCTTGAACTGTGAGGGGAGTCGTATTGCAAAATCACTTACCTTTTATGGTAATAATGATGTGGTACTTGTGGTTACAGCAGGAGATGCAAAAATTGACAATACTAAGTATAAGACTAAGTTCGGTATTAAAGCTAAAATGTTAAAATTCGATGATTTAGAGTCTTTGGTAGGACACAGTGCCGGCGGTGTTTGTCCATTTGCAGTCAATGAAGGTGTGAAAGTCTATTTGGATGAATCCTTGAAACGCTTTCAAACCATTTTTCCGGCTTGTGGTAGTGCCAACAGCGCTATAGAGCTCACCATTCCTGAATTAGAAAAGTATTCAAATCAATTGGAATGGGTAGATGTCTGTAAAATTCCTGAAAGTGTCTGATGATGTAGCTGAGATCATAACTTGTTTGGTTTAATAATACAGAGAAGTGTATTTATATGCACAATTTGGTTAATCTAGGTATCGGGTTAAAATAATAGAAAAAGGATACTTTTTTTATGAAAATTGGAAGTTACAGTCTAGCTTATATGATAAAAATACAAGATGAATACTTGAAAAGAGAGGTTTCTTTGTATTAAAATGTTTTTTCGTGTATTTCGAAATAAAATGAATGAAGATTTCGTAAAGTAATGGTAAAATATAAATGAGTATACTGTATAACGGTATACAAATCCGTAAAGCATTGTGCTTGAATATATAATTATAATTTAAGGAGATGTATTATGAGTAAACCAATTCTTTCAGCGCACTTCGAATCTAGAAAACCATCGGCTGTACGTTTAGCTCAAATGAAATACGAAGAGCGTAAAGTTAAACCTGAAGCTGTTATCAATGTCGGGATCGGTAACGTTTCACTTCCAACCAATCCAGCTATGCAAAAAAGAATGTTTAATTTAGCAGCTGCAGAAAGCCCATTCAGTAAAGGTGTCGTAAGATACTCAACTACTGCTGGTACTGCTGAGTGTCAAGATGCATTCAAAAATATCTTAGAATGTGAAGGTTTTGATACTAGTAAATTACATGTCCAAGTAACAGATGGTGGATCTGCTGGTATGGAACTTTTATTAGTAGGCGTTTGTGGTCCTGCTGGTACAGGTGAGAAACCACTTATGATGATTGACCCAGCATACACAAACTACATTTCATTCGCAGAAAGAATCGGACGTAAAACAGTTACTGTAAAACGTCACTTAGAAGAAAATGGTAAATTTACACTCCCAGAAATTGATAAAATCGAAGAAGTTATTAAAGCAAACAACCCAGGTGCACTTTTAGTAATTCCATATGACAATCCAACTGGACAATACTATGATTATGCAACGATGTGTGATTTAGCAAGATTATGTGTTAAATACAACATGTGGATGATCAGTGATGAAGCATACCGTGAGTTATACTATGAAGAAGGCAAAGACCTTGTTAGTATCTGGGGATTAAATGATAAAATGGTTCCAGGTATCGAAGGTAGAAGAATCAGTATTGAAACAGCTTCAAAAGTTTGGAATGCATGTGGTTTAAGAATTGGTGCTGTTATTACTGATAGTGCTGAATTTAACAATCGTTCTGTTGCTGAGTATACGGCAAACCTCTGTGCAAATGTAATTGGACAATATATCTTTGGTGCACTCGCTCATGAATCTAAAGAAGACATTATGGGATGGTGTCGTGAAATTAAAGAATATTATAAAGAAGAGATTACAAAGGTTTACAATGGTCTTAAAGAGCATGAGCCTAATTTAATCGTATCAAGTCCAGATGCATCAATCTATTCTGTAATTGATGTTAGAAATGTCGTAAAACCAGGCTTTGACTCGATTGAGTTTGTACTTTACTGTGCAGGCGAAGGTTCAGTTCATATTGACGGTGTTGAGACTACTTTATTAGTGGCACCGATGAAAGGCTTCTATGACATTAAAGCTGGAGAACCAAATCCAGGATCAACTCAGTTTAGAATTTCGTTTGTTGAAACACCTGAAAAATTAGAGCAAATTCCAGAATTATTTGTTAAATTGTTAAGACAATACGAAGCGAAGAGATAGT
>NZ_JBVBZF010000397.1:0-2930 GCF_057447755.1 Fusibacter sp.
CACTCATGGCTTCCAAATGCCATGGTAGCACCAACACCTGTTAGTGCCCTGCTTCATGCAGTGGCAGTTGTAAAAAGTGGTGTTTTTTCATTGATCAGGATCACTTATTTTGTCTTTGGTGCTCAGGTGGTTAAGTCTGTTGAAGCCGCAAGGTTTTTAATCCCCTTTGTAGTCATAACAGTTGTTATGGGGTCTTTACTAGCCCTTCATCAGGATCATTTGAAAAAAAGGTTGGCATATTCCACCATTTCACAACTTGGTTACATCCTACTAGGCATTTTAATGCTAAATCCAAATGGATTAATAGGCGCTATTCTTCATATGATTAATCACGCAGTTATCAAAATCACGCTGTTTTTTGCAGTGGGTGCAATATCACATATGACACATAAAAAGTACATTCATCAGATTAACGGTCTAGGTAAAAAAATGCCAATCACCTTTATCTGCTTTACGATTGCAGCGGTTTCTCTTGTAGGGATTCCGCCAACAAATGGTTTTGTAAGCAAGTGGTTCCTTGGAATCGGTGCGCTGGATGCAAACAACTTATTCTATATATTTATACTCTTGTTAAGTGCCTTCTTTACAGCGGGCTATTTATTTCCAATCTCGGTTACAGCCTTTTTTGTAAATGAAAGTCATGAGTTGAAAGCGGATGATGATTATGTTCATGCAGAACCTAGTGGTCAAGTACTGGAGGGCTCATTGGACCCTTCACCCTATATGCTGGTACCTATTGTGATCTTGACGATTATTGTTATAGGGCTGGGGATTTTTCCAAATGCAGTCATAAGCTTTTTAGGCGATGTTGTAGCAGATGCTTTTTAAGGAGGGAAATACATGTTGACTTTAGTAACCATTTTAATTCTCCCTTTATTGGGCGCATTTATAGGCTATTATATTGGTACAAAAAAAGAAATGAAGCGAGATATGTTCAATATCATCTTAACGGCAATCGAATTGATTCTCGTCATGACGCTTTATCCTGCCGTTAAAGAACATGCAATTGAATATGTCATGCCAAATGTCATGGGGACTGGGTTACATCTTAAGGTGGATATGCTTAGGTATTCTATGCTCTTTATTTCTGCCCTGGCGTGGTTTTTAACGACGATGTACTCAACCCAGTATCTCATTAAGAAGAAAAACAGAAATCGTTATTACTTCTTTTTTATGCTGACCTACGCCATGACTATAGGTGTTTTCATGTCTGAAAACATTTTGAATCTATTTACATTTTTCGAAGGGATGTCTTTGACCTCATATGCCTTGGTAATCCATGATGAAGATAAATACAGTCATGATGCGGGGAAATCTTACTTGGCAATGGCCATAGCAGGTGGTCTGGTCATGCTCTTTGGTATATTCCTAGCATTTGACTATACAGGGACACTGGATATTGGCGATATGGGTAAGATCTTGCCAACGCTTGGGTCAGTAAAATATGTGGTGGCCATTCTGATCATGTTTGGTTTTATGATTAAGGCAAGCGTCTTTCCGCTTCATACGTGGTTGCCAAAGGCTTATACGGCAGCACCAACGCCTTCAAGCGCATTGCTTAGTGGCATTCTCTTGAAAACGGGTCTTTTTGGCATCATCATCGTTTTAGTGGAGCTCATGGACTTCAATTTTTCTCTTTCATTGCTCATCTATTGTCTAGGTCTTGTAAACATCTTTTTAGGCGGTATTTTGGCAATTATGCAACGTAATGTAAAACGTATTATCGCCTATAGCAGCATGAGTCAAACGGGATTTATGCTCATGGGGATTGGCCTCGTGGGGATCTTGGGTCAAGAGGGTGGTCTAGCCCTAAGTGCAACCATACTCTATATGATTAACCATGCGCTTTTTAAGATATTACTCTTTATGGGTACAGGCATTATATACATGATTCTTGGTGAACTCAGTATCAACAAAATCAGTGGGTTTGGACGAAGAAAAAATAAGTTGAAAGCCTTTTTCCTCATTGGGGTTCTGGGTTTATGTGCTCTCCCGGGTTTTAACGGTTTTATTTCCAAGACGCTTTTACATGAAGCTATCATTGAGGCCTATCACAGCACCCACCACGTCTTTTTTATCGCCACAGAATACCTATTCATCATTGGTGGTGGTCTAACGGTGGCATATATGCTTAAGCTCTTTGTGGCCATCTTTATGGTGGATAACCCTGAGTATTATGGTCAATACAACGAACTCGTCAGTAAGAGAGCCCTCATTCCCATGGGGATTTTAGCCTCTTTGATTGTGTTTATCGGGGTGTTTCCAAAGACAATACTTGAACCCTTAATTGACTATGCCAATAGGATTAACCTTCATTCAGAAGGTCATATCAATTTGTATAGCCTTGAGACCATAAAATATGCCATGTTTTCACTGATCATTGGAACTTTAATCTACTTCATGGTCATCAAGAGAAAACTCTATGTTAAGCAAAAAAACGGTGGGGTCTATTTCAATCCGTCATTGGCTTGGTTAAATATAGAAACCGATATATTTGAACCTATTATTAGATTCTTGTTTAAAGTTTTCAGTATTTTATTTAACCTTATAGACAATTGGCTTTTATTCACTGCTAGAATTATTGCGCAGGCGTTCAGACACTTATCCAACATAGATGTCGTTTCACCAATTTACAACGAACTGAAAGAAGTCCCAAATGATCTTAATATCGCCATTGCGGATATGAGTGCTAAGACTGAGGCGATAAAACAGATGGAGATTAATATCAACTTACATCAAAATGCTGAAATAGAACTGCTTCAGAATCAGACTTCTAAACTTAAGGAACTCATAGAAAAGGGACATTCAAGACTGACAAGCATCACAAATTCCATCTTCTTATTTGGAATGGTGGTCGTATGTTCCCTAATATTCGTATATGTTATAGGTAACTAAAGAGCGGAAACGCTCTTTTTTTTATGACTTAAATC
>NZ_JBVBZF010000398.1:0-2925 GCF_057447755.1 Fusibacter sp.
AAAGTGATGTCATTTAAAGTTGCAGCGATCCAAGTACCGTTAGCGCTCATTGCGTTAACAAGTGCATCAGCTTCAGTTACGATTGACGCTGTCGTTACAACATCTGTAGCTGCAACAACTTCTTGAGTACCTGTGATTACGCCATCTTCAGCGATTACAGCAGCATCCATGATTTCTTGAGAAGCATAGAATACGTTACCTTCTACAGTTGCTTTAGAAACTTGGAAACCTTTTGCTTCAACGTAAATGTCGCCAACGAAGATTCCACCTTGGAATTTGAAGTTTTCACTTCTAACGATCATTTTAGGTGCAGTGATTGTAAAAGAAGCAGTGATATTATGATCTGCATCTTGTGTATAAGGTGCTAATTTTCTAGCTACTTTTTCTTTGTTGATGAATTCGCCTTCAACGATTAAATCTTCAGTTAAAGTAATATCGTTTAAAGTTGCAGCGATCCAAGTACCGTTAGCGCTCATTGCGTTAACAAGTGCATCAGCTTCAGTTACGATTGACGCTGTTGTTACAACATCAGTTGCTTCAGTTGCTTCAGTTGTTTCAGTAGTAGTTTCTGTCGTTTCAGTTGTTGTTTCTGCAGGTGCTACTGGCGTTTCTTCTTTTTTAGCACATCCAGCAAACATTGACACTAATAGAGTTAAAACAACTACTAATCCAATATACTTTTTCATTTTAATTACCCCTTATCTTTCTGATATTCTATTTATGTTAAATATATAACACAGTGGTATTATAACATAATCCCTATGGTTTTGCTAGGGTTTTTTAAGATTTTAGGCAAATTTATCGCAAAAATTCATTTTTACTTATTTATGTCTATCCGTTCAAATTACAGGCTTTTACATGTTAACTTTTTGTAAAAAACGCATTGAATTGTCACAAGTATATTTATCCTGCAATATATGCTTTTAAGGCTCTTGATTGAAAAAAATCCCTTTCAAAACTAAGTCTGAAAGGGACCTTTATATTATAGATTTCAAGAGTCAATTTTATTTTTAAGCCATTTTGTCATATTCTTACCTTCCTTTTTAGCTTCATATAACTGATGGTCGGCTAGTTCAAACATAGAAATATGACAACCAATGGCATTTGGAATTAAAGTTACGCCACCCAGACTAAGTGTTAAAATTTCATTTATTGGCGAACTCTGATGTGGAATATTTAGCCCTTCAATGGCAGTACGTATTCTTTCTGAAACTTCAAAACCACCTTCTGCTGATGTCTCAGGTAAAAGCACTGCAAACTCCTCTCCGCCTATTCTTGCAGAAAAATCAGTAGACCTACTCAGTGCATTTGTAAACGCAACCGCAATTTGTTTTAAAGCGACATCGCCCATACCATGACCATAATAATCGTTGTACTGTTTAAAGTAATCAACATCAGCGACAATCAGCGATAAGGGTTTACCCGTTCTCACAGCTCTGTCCCACTCTTGGGCAAATCGCTCTGAAAAACTCCTTCTGTTTGGAATTTCTGTTAAACCATCAAGCATTGCAATGCGTTCTAAGAGCTTTCTTTGTGTTACGAGCTTCATGTGTGTTCTAACACGTGCTTTGATTATAGACGCATTGTAGGGTTTTACGATATAGTCTACAGCACCAAGCATAAGCCCCTTTTCTTCATCTTTTACATCCTTTAATGCCGAAATAAAGATCACTGGAATTTCTTTAGTTTGATCGTTGTTTTTAAGGGCTGAAATAATACTATAACCATCTAAATCCGGTAGCATGATATCTAATAATATTAAATCAGGTAGTTGTTGCTCCGCTCTTGTAATTGCTTTTGTACCACTTTTTTCTAATATCAAAGTATATTCGTCTCTTAAAATCGACACTAAAATATTGAGGTTTATGGTTTCATCTTCAACAATTAGTATGGTCTTCTTCTCTGCACTTGTCACTGGCACCCTCCCTCTTTTATCTAACATATCTTTCAAAGTCATCATTTGCTCACTTCAACTTCCAAGATATTGATTGTTTTTAGTGCTTCATCAAAATCATAGTTTTCAATTTGGTCTATTAAAGCTTCCCCTAGCGTTGCCCATTCAGTATTACTAGAGAGGTTTCTCAAGGCTGGGATGTATTGTTCCGTCTCAGAACTACCATTTTTGAGAAGTGTCTTAAGCTCTTTAATAAGAAGATCCAATCCCATTGAAGCCTTAGTATTAAAACGCTCTTCATGAATCAGATAATCATCTGCTTCCTCTTTAATCAGGGCTATGTCTGACATGACTCTTTTAAATTCTTCAAGAAAAGATTTTAAACTATTATTCGTCTTACTTAGGTTGCCCTTATTCAAATCCGTTTCAAGTGTCTGTGAAACAATAAAAAGATCCATAGCACCTAAATTTCCAGAAATCCCCCTGATATTATGAATTAGATTTTTTGCAGAAACATAATCACCTTCTTCAAGTAAGCTTACCAAATTGATTTCGAGGTCTCCAAATTTTCTGTAAAAATCCCTTAATAACCTAATGTAAAGGTTCCAATTTCCCCTTAGAGCAGCAACTGGTGCTTTCGTTTGAAAATTCAATAGTTTAGAGGCGATTTCATTATGTTCAAAACTAAGTTCAGCTTCCACTTCCTTAATGGTAATTTTTTTATTGATCCACTTTTTCATCATATCAAAAAAGGCTTCTTCAACTATTGGCTTACTCATGTAATCGTTCATACCGGCTTCAAAACATTTTAGACGATCTTCCTCCATTGCATGAGCTGTCATTGCAATGATTGGCAGAATTTCTTTAGAAAAAGTCGTTCTAATGCGTCTTGTAGCTTCAAGACCGTCCAAATCCGGCATTTGAATATCCATCAATACCAAATCATATTCATATTGAGTGATGGCATTAATAGCAGCAACGCCATTGCCAACAACATCCACATGGAAGAGTGGATGTTCAAGCAATTCCCT
>NZ_JBVBZF010000399.1:0-2923 GCF_057447755.1 Fusibacter sp.
AACAATAAAACCTTTGATACACCAAGAGTAATGGTTGAAGCGGGCTGTAAGATTGCAATAATGACAGACAGTCCTGTGATTCCACTTGAATATTTACCAATGTGTGCAGCACTTGCTCATAGATCGGGTCTTGATGAAATGGAAGCGCTTAAATGCATTAGTATTAATGCGGCAGAAGTTTTAGGGATCCAAGACAGAGTTGGTAGCCTTGAAGCTGGAAAAGACGCGGATATCGTCATCTGGGACCGTCATCCATTTGATTTGCAGTCACATGTGGATATGACCATCGTCAATGGTGAAGTTGTCTACAAAAGATAGTGTAAAAACCACACTGCTTTACAAGGATGATTTTTAACGATAAATGATTATACACAACAAAATTTGAGTCATAAGCTGTGACGAGGCGTGTTGGGTCTCAAACAACCTAAGCGAAAATTGCTATGAGACATCCTGAGATGACTCAAATGTTGTTATTTTTAGAGCTTTAAAATTTATAGAGGGCATAAAGGGTACTCGGCAATATGAGCACTTCTTTAACGCCCTCTTATTTTGGTTCGTTCAAGACATATAACAATATGCACCCATTCTTGTAAATCACATGCAATTGGTATAAAATAAATGAAGCAAGGAGGATGTCATCAATGCAAATTAAGCTTAATATAGATTCTATAGACGCAACACAAAGTCTAGCGGCAGCTTTTGCCAAAACAATGAAAAGTGGCGATGTCTTATGTCTTCAAGGAGATTTGGGGGCAGGTAAGACAACTTTCACTCAATTCTTATGTAACGCTTTAAAGGTTGAGGATTACGTGACAAGCCCTACATTTAATATAATGAATGCCTATGAAGGTACTTTGCCCATATACCACTTTGACGTATATAGAATATCTGAACCGGATGAAATGTATGAGATCGGGTTTGAGGAATACCTCTATGGAAAAGGCGTCTGTATTGTTGAATGGGCTAATTTAGTAGAAGACTTGATTCCAACGTCGGCAGTCTGGATGACGATTTCCTTGGCCGTAACAGGTGAAAGAACTGTTGTAATACAAGGCAATGAGCCTTTTTTAAATGGATTAAGAGATCATATGAAAAGCATAATGGATAGAAAGGATGAACGCGTATGAAAACCATGATTGTGGATACTTCATCAAGCACCGCAAGTGTCGCCATTTTTAATCAACAAGTCTTGATTGGAGAGTTCTTATTAAACACGCCAAATACGCATTCCCAGAAATTAATGCCACTGATTGAGTCTCTTTTGACCATGCTTCATTTAAAAATAAAGGAGTTTGATTTAATTATTGCATGTGAGGGACCAGGGTCTTTCACAGGTGTGCGCATTGGCTTAAGTACGGTTAAAGCCTTTTCTCAACCCTTTAATATACCCCTTATTACAGAAACGAGTTTAGCCATGCTCGCAAGTGGTTTAAGATATTTTGATGGCATTATTGTTCCAATCATTGATGCCAAACGCAGTGATGTCTACTTTGGTGAGATGACGTGGGAAAAGGGTGGACTTGTAAAAATAAATGAAGATGTAATGGCGCTTCCAGATTTGCTGGAATATATAAAGGAAACCTACCCTAATAGGAAGATTATGTTTGTAGGAGATGCAACAGAAATCTATTTAGAAATGATAGAAACCTTTATTGAGAATCATAAGTGTGCCAACATGTTTATCTCAGATCCAAGCGCGAATATTCCCAAGGCATCTAATTTGGCCTATTTGATTAATTCAGACCATAAAACTTTAAACTACCATGAGGTAAAAGCCAATTATATGAGAAAATCTCAAGCAGAAAGAGATTTAAAGTGAAAGGACTAAAGATGACTTCAAGAAATTCAGATGATATAAATATGAAAAAAGATAGTGTAGGCATTATTGAGGTTAGAAGAATGCGCATTGATGATGTTGAAAGTGTCTTTGAGATTGAAACGCTTTCCTTTAAAACCCCTTGGACAAAAGAAGCCTTTGAAAATGAAGTAACAAAAAACCAGTTGGCAGTGTATTTTGTTGTTACTTTAGATGGATGTGTTGTCGGATACGCAGGTATGTGGACCATCGTTGACGAACTACACGTCACAAATGTGGCTGTGACACCCGATCAAAGGGGAAAAGGCCTTTCTAGCAGACTTATGGAAACCCTATTTGAGTATGCAATAGACCATAAATTTGCCAGTATGACGTTAGAAGTCAGAACGACAAATTCTGTAGCCATTAAGCTTTATGAAAAATTTGGTTTTAAAGGTCTTGGCGTTAGAAAAGGATATTATCAGGATACAAATGAAGACGCTTTAATCATGTGGAAGGAGTTTTAACATGAAAAAATCAGTGATAACGCTGGCGATTGAAACCAGTTGTGATGAAACCTCATGTGCAATATTATCAGATGGGCGCACAGTCCTTTCCAATGAGATCTTTACTCAAATAGAGATTCACAAGGCCTTTGGAGGTGTTGTTCCAGAGGTGGCATCCAGAAATCATCTTGAAAAAATGACGTGGATTATTGAGGATAGCTTAAAAACAGCAAATCTTACCTTTGATGACATAGATCATATTGCAGTAACCTATGGACCAGGCCTTGTTGGTGCCTTGCTGGTTGGTCTTTCTACCGCTAAGGCGCTATCATATGCACTAGAGATTCCACTAGTGCCAGTAAATCATATTGAGGGTCATATCGCAGCGAACTATATAGCGCATCCAGAACTTGAACCGCCTTTCATTTGTCTAGTGGTTTCTGGAGGTCATACACACTTGGTGGAGGTAGAGGATTATACAACCTTTGAAGTTATTGGAAAGACCAGAGATGATGCAGCTGGAGAAGCATTTGATAAGGTTGCAAGAACTTTAGGTCTTGGATATCCAGGAGGACCTTTAATTGATAAGATTGCAAGGGAAGGTAACCCTCACGCAATTGAT
>NZ_JBVBZF010000400.1:0-2896 GCF_057447755.1 Fusibacter sp.
GCTAAATCCAGTATTCTAAGTGCTTTAATTTTTTCAAACAAATGCCTTGCATCAACACATTGGACTTCACTTGGTTTATATAACTCAAGTGCATTAAGATCTAGGTTTAAATAAATTGATTTAAGGATTTCATCCTCTCCAAGAGTTAATGGATTATTTCTAGATAAATAATCTAAGATCAACAAATAAACCATTTCTCGACTGGTTGTTTCAGGCGTATAAACGGTTCCCTTTTCATGAGCTCTATTGAGTTCTAAAATTGTTTCTTCTTGTAGTATGTTTTTTTTAGCCTCAAGATATTTTGTAAACATATATTCCCCATAGATTAAAGGTCATTGATATATAGTATACCAATGACCCTGTAATTTAATATTTTCTTCTTCTATATTTACCATAACCAATTTTCTCTACACCATCCATAGACATAATAATCTCGTCTACAAGTAAATCAAAATCTCTAATGGTGATGTCTATCCCTTTTTTCTTAAGAAATTTCATTATCGTTATCAACCGGATATGATACGATGATGGATTTTTGAAATAAGGGTGTTTTTCGATTATGTTCTTAACATTCTCTTTGTCAACACTGTCAAGTTCTCTCTTATTCTCAAAATCAATTTTTGTTTCAACCTCTGAAAGATACTTTTGAAGTTCAAGTGCTGGGTTGTCGTGCTTTTCTAACAATGCCTTAATATCCTTTAAGACATCATTCATTTCTAACTTTTTACTGGCGGGATAATCCTCGGCGGGAAGATCTGCTGTAGCATTTAACATAGTCTTTCAACTACTCCTTTCAATTATTCACAAAGAATATTTACATATGAATCTACCAAAAAAATAAGTATTATATAAATTTTACTATTTATTGATAGCCTTTGTCAAATAAAACTAAAGTAATTCATCTAATGTTAACATATGTTGTTGCATGAAAATGACATTTTCATCCTTTAAATCTGCAAATTCTTCAATGATTTTATGCAAAATTTGCTCATTTATAGATAAGACTGTAAAGGTTTTCTTAGCGATTTCGATTTCTGCAATGACATCTTCATCTGTCATAAATCTATAGACAAGTTCATCATCCTCATCGGCATCTAGGGTATATGGCATTTTTAAAAGGACTTCAACAAGATCATCATATGAACACTTGTAGGCAAACTGTGCTTCATAGACAGAATAATCATCATCTATCATATTCTCTTCAATGGTTTCATGAATAATTGACGCAATATTATAGAGCATTCTATTTTCTTTATTGATAAAGTCATCAATTTTTATGAGATCATTGTCAATACAAAACTTATTGTAAGCTTCAAAAACAGCTTTTTTAATGGCGTCTTCAAAGGTCACATCCAGCTCAAACATATCCCCTACAATATAGGCATCATGATCTAATATCATAAGTCTTGTATTTAAGAGCCCGTTGTCTGTAAAGAGTTCATGTCCTAGCAAGAGGCTTTCATTTGTAAATATATCTTTAAGGTAAATCTTCTCATTTTCTTTATAGATTTTAAAAATGCTTCTATAGGCTTGGCTCATTGCTTGTCTTAAATCGTTCTTTTCTTCTTCATAAAATAGCTCAGCTATGGTTTTTCCTTGACCAACTATTTCAAAATTAAATATAAACCATTCTGCAAAACCAAGAAGGTCATCACTTGGTCGTTCTTCAACAAAAAGCGCTTCTGCCATTTCGTAAGCTTTTTTAAATTGTGGTGAAACAGCAAATTCAAAAAGCATTTCATATTGTGATTCTATTAATTGATAGTCCATTTTAGACCTCCTCTTTCTTCATATCAAATTATATTATATACTATAAAGGACTTTAAAGATTAAATCTTTTGTAAAAAATGAATTAAATTTATCAGGAGGCAATCATTCAATGAAGAAATTTTTAGAAGATGCATATCGCCATGAGTTTCATGCAAATGTAAATGGCGTTGTACCATATGAAACTGATCAAACTGCCATTATCTTAGACGAGACTTATTTTTATCCCGAAGGTGGTGGCCAACCAAGTGATATTGGATGGATCGAAGCAATTGAAATCGTAGATGTGCAAATTAAAGATGATATCATATACCATCTCGTTGCCAAAAAGGACCAAGAAACTGCTATGGCACTTAGGGGGTTGGTTAAATGCAATCTTGATTGGAAACATCGTTTTACGCTGATGCAACAACATTCTGGACAGCACATTCTGTCTTCAACGGCTGAAAAGCTCTTTAATGCAAATACTGTGGGTTTTCATATTGGCAAGGATTACATTACTATTGATCTAGACCAAAAGTTAAAGGCCAGTGATGTTATGGAAATGGAGACACTTGCCAATGAAATTTTAAATCTAAATGTTGAAATCATTGCACATTATCCCGATCCACAAGCTCTTGCTCAAATGCCGCTGCGTAAGCAACCAAAAGTCGCCGAAAACATACGGGTTATTGAAGTTGTCGGTTATGATTTTTCGCCTTGTGGTGGCACTCATGTACGCCTAACAGGTGAAATTGGTATGATCAAGGTCAAAAAAATAGAAAATTACAAACAAGGTATTCGGATTGAATTTGTCTGTGGCAATTATGCCCTAGATACCTTTACTGTTCGAAATGACATCGTCAACGAACTTTCAACCCTATTATCCGTAAAAGATTTTGAAATTGTAGACTTTGTAAAACAAATGATTGAAAACTCAAAGCAAGATAAAAAAGATTTAAGTGATATCAAGCATGAGTTAATGGCACTTGAAGTCCAAGACTTAATCAATATGTTCGATGAAGTTGATGGGATAAAAGTCATCAGGCTCGAAGAAGAAGAGACTACTATGAATGACTTAAGAAGTAAGGTTCAACTTATTTGTCAAACACCTAATTTCATTGTACTTGCAAGATCAATTGAAGGAGAC
>NZ_JBVBZF010000401.1:0-2882 GCF_057447755.1 Fusibacter sp.
AGTGATCTTCTACACCGTGGCTCTTGACCAGCTATTGGTTCAAGATGGTAAGGTCCTGATTGATGTTAAAGAAGCCATCGAGAAAAAAGCCCTCGCGCCATATTCCTTGATTGAAAAACTAAAGCTTTTGAATCCTCAAAAGCATGAAAATCTAAACGATATCTTGATAACAGACCATAAGGGCCGCTATTTAATATACTGGTTTGAGCTCATATCAGAGGGTGAGTCAGATTACATTAAGGGGATTGAGGTTCACTATCAAGCTGAATCATGGATTCAATACCTTCCTCAGATTTATGCCGAGAACCAAGATTTTTTAAAACGTTATCTGGCCATATTTCAAACGGTCTTTGATGATCTAGAAGGCATTGTTGACAACATGCCAGAAGTCTATGTTCCCACTAAGACCAAGACATCCTTTCTCAACACTCTGAATGAATGGTTGCCAATCGACAGCTTTCAGTATTTTACGGAGGAACAGAAGAGAAACCTCTTGAAGAACTACCATGAGCTTAACCAGAAGAGAGGGACTAAAGAGGGCCTTATAAAGCTCATCACGCTTTTTACTGGGGAAGAGCCATTGATTGTGGAACTAAAGGATTTTAAAAACTTGAACACTCAGAAATCACTTTATGAACGGCTGTATATGAACCATCCGTTTGGCTTCACTTTATTAATTCAAGCGGATATCATTACCAATAAAGCAAAATTTAATGCTCTAAATCAAATTATCAGGAACTATATACCAGCACAGGTCACATACAAAATCGCTCCTATTAACCCTTATATGATTTTGGATGACTATGCTTATCTTGGTATTAACTCCTATATTTATCATCAAACTGATATTAAACTGGATGAACGCTCCATGCTTTCAATGGGTGTCATCAGCCATGAATAAGTGAGAAAGGATGATCGACGTGAATAATCATAAACTAATTCCATTTGAACGCAATCGCTATTTTTACGGAAAACTCTTAACCGTTAGAGATTTTGAAATTGAACAGAAGTACTTTAACGACAAACGACGTCTTATGAACCGAATATTAATGGGTCCAGGGATTCTTGCTGGCCTAAATGTGATCACAGTAGATGACAAGACCCTTTTAATTGAGCCAGGTGTGGCACTGGATTATCTCGGAAGAGAAATTGTCAGCGAATCGCCTTTCACAAGCAGATTATCTGTGATTTCAGGCTTTGATGGTCTACCGGATTATGGAGATGTCTACTTGAACATCAGCTATCACGAAGAACCTAAGGAAGCAGTACATAACGTGTCTCAGGATGAAAGTGAATACAATCGGGTCCTTGAGGATTATCAGCTTTCACTTACCGCAGATGTTCCTAGCTCTGAGCACACTTTACTTGATTTGATTGCCCTGAAACAGTTTACATTAGTAGATGATGATACTTTTACCATATTTCTAAAGCTAGATCATGTGACCAACTCTGATGAGGGCTTTAACGCCTATCTTGAAGTATATCGCAAGCAGATGAGTGACGTTGTAAAAATCAATATTACTTTGAAATCCCAATTCATCAATTATGGTCAGGAGATTTTACTCTCTTTTGACGAATCCCTCGTTCAAAGAGATGATGCCTATCAAATGGCATGGCATTTTGATGTCAGTAAAGTACCACCACAGGATGACTTAATAGAGCTTTCAGGTTTTACATTGTTTTCTGAAAGCGTCCAAGTCGACCATTTGGATATCTCGCTTAAGCATGCCGTTCAAATCAGTAACCTTTCAAAGCTCGATCAAATTGAGCATAAATACAGAACTTTATCACTGGATGACTTAATGGCTGCTTCAGCAGGTGATCAAATTTGCCTCGCTAAGCTCAAAGTTCTAAAAACGGACCGCACATATGTAATTGAGTCCTTGACCAACGACCCCTTTAATCAGTTACTTGGTAATTTTCAATTATCAAAGATCAGGCAGCTTGATGCCTTTCAAAAGATCAAATCCACAGACCAGTCTATCGTAAGTGAAAATTTAACCATGCACCAACCGGCGGACGTTCGAGCACTTCCAGAAATCAGTTCAACCACCGGAAGCATTACCTTCATGTTCAACGATAAGGTAGACCCTAAAGAGAAATTCTTCTCAGAAGAAATTGAACATGGCCTGGGTGCTGGTGAAGTCTTTATTCAGCTTGCTGTAGATTCAGAGACGAGTGAAGGGGATGCTGCTTTTGGATATCAAAATCAAATGGTATTTGGTGACTATGACTTGTTCGAAAAAACCAATTACGAGCCTGTGGTCCCTCTGGTTAAAACGGCGAGTATCAACTATAAAAACAAGGGGACTTTCCTAGTGGGCATTCAGTTCTTAGAAAGCTATGGTCGAAGCGAACTCGTAGTCAAATGGTCTGCTTCCAAGGTAAATCGACACTATGACTCAATGCTCGGCGGTAAAAACCAGCTCATGATTCAACCCTCTATGTCAAAGGTAAAGATCAGGACAAAGATCAGCTTTAACGTCTTCAAAGATGGCCAACCCGTACCTTGTACATGGCGCATCAAGGAAGAAAATGGCGGTGAAATCGATGCCAATGGCGTATATATGAGTCCAAGCGTTGAAGGCGTTTACGAAGTCATCGCAGATATACCAGACTATCACGAAAGTCTATCTGCCTTTGTTGTGGTAGAAAACGAGTCATAAATCCTCCTAGGGATTAATATAGCCACCCTCATAATCCACCTTAGATTATTCGGTAGATTATGGGGGTGGTTCTGTTTTCGTTAATTGAAAAACTAACTTCCGCTTTTTCGTAACCATTGGAATTGCAAACGTAAGTTCAGTTTTTTATGTATAAGTTGCTGTTCAATAGCTTAAATACGGTATATAATCATAATCAAATAACATAAATAAGTGGTA
>NZ_JBVBZF010000402.1:0-2880 GCF_057447755.1 Fusibacter sp.
CAACTTGATTAGTGAAGATGTTGCCATGGCTCAATTATTTTTAATTTGCGATCAGATTAAGATTTTATCGCCATCGTCGCTCCTTAACCGCATAAGACGAAAGGCGGAGGGCATCCTTCAAAATAATTTTAAACTTGACTGACATACTGTTGTCAACAAAGGGGCGGTATAATAGATATTGAAAGGTGATGTAACTTAACCAAACACCCAATTATATTTTAGGAGGTCTATTATGGAACATAAAATTATTGAGTTTCCAGCGAAAAAGGTAGTAGGTATGGTTTATACGGGCAAAAATGCCCATCAAGAAATTGCTGAGCTTTGGAAAGTGTTTATGACAAAATACACAGAGGTTGAAGGGTCAAATTCTGATATTATGTATGGTCTTTGTTATGACTATTCTGAAGATGGCCAATTTTCATACTTAGCAGGCGTTGAAGTAGATTCTCTCGTAAATTTACCAACCGGCATGAAATTAAAGGAAATTCCAAAAAGAAACTATGCTGTGTTCACTTTCAAAGATCACGTGTCTAAAATGGGCGAGTTTTGGGATAAAATCTACCAAGAATACTTACCAGCTAACAACCTAACGCCAGACTTTGCCATGTCTTTTGAACTTTATGATGACCGATTCCCTAAGACAGGTGAATGTGACATCTATATTCCATTAAAATAAACACAAAGTTGAACCGTTTACAAAATGTTAATATATATCACGTGAGTATAAGAAGTATATAACTTGCGTGATATTTTTTTTCGTGCTAAACTCTAGAAAATTGAAAACACTTATCAAGAGTCAGGGGAGAGAGTTAGCTTGTTGATCCTGCGCCAACCGACCAATGTGGATAAGGTGGTAACGCTAGCAGCGATGAGGACATACTGAAATAGTTCATTGACTTCTTATTGCTTTGTTATGGCGGTAGGAAGTTTTTTGTTTTTGATTTAATTAAAAGCAATCAGCGCGCGATTGTGGTAAGAAGATAGTAATTGGAGGCAAAATGATTAGATTAAGGGGCCTAAAAAAGGCTTTTTGCTCAGGAGATCAGGTTGTAAATGCTTTGAAGGGGATTGATCTTGACATTGAAAAAGGTGAAATCTTTGGCATCATTGGACTTAGTGGTGCAGGCAAATCGACTTTGATTAGAATGCTTAATTTGTTGGAAGTGCCAACTGAAGGCACTGTGGAAATAGATGGTATTAATTTAGCGGCATTGACCCCAAGTGCGTTAAGAGATGAGCGCAAACAGATAGGAATGATTTTTCAGCATTTTAACTTGTTGAGTTCAAAGACTATTTTTAGAAATGTTGCGTATCCGCTTGAAATCAATAAAACGTCCAAGTCAGATATGACAAATCAAGTGAATGAAATGTTAAAGCTTGTAGATTTAGAGGAAAAGGCAAATGCATATCCGTCCATGTTGAGTGGCGGACAAAAACAGAGAGCTGCCATTGCAAGAGCCCTTGTTGGCAATCCAAAACTGCTATTGTGTGATGAAGCGACAAGTGCGCTGGACCCCAAAACCACTCAAGACATTTTGTCACTTTTGAAAGAAATTAATCAGAAACTGGGGATTACGATTGTATTGATTACACATGAGATGTCTGTTATTCAGACGATTTGTGACAAAGTCGCTGTGATTGATCAGGGGATTATTGTGGAGCAAGGGCCTGTGGCAGAAGTTTTTAAAAATCCCAAGCAAGAAATGACAAAAATCCTCATTGAACATCTACCAAGGCATTTATACACAGATGACTTGTTTGAAGGCTACAAGGGCAACGTCATTAGACTTCACTTTGATGAGGTGACTTCTAAGAAACCAGTGGTTGCAGACACCATCCTACAAACAGGTTTAAAGTTAAACGTATTGTCGAGTGAAATCGACGAGGTTTCAAAACGTGGTATTGGCAGTATGATTATTGAAATCCCAGGGTGTGAAGAGGATAAGCAAAATGTCATTAGTATGTTCCAGAGTCAAGGCGTAAAGGTGGAGGTGATCAAATGAATGAATGGTTAGATTTACTGCTTCAGCCGACACTTGAAACCCTATATATGGTCACTGTTTCAACCCTTGTGGCTTCAATTTTAGGATTTCCCCTTGGCGTTGTTTTAGTGATGACAGAAGAGGGTGGCCTTATGCCCATGCCAAAGCTCAATCAGTTGCTTGGCACGCTTGTCAATGTACTCAGATCCTTTCCCTTTATTATTTTGATGATTGTACTATTCCCCCTATCAAGATGGGTTGTGGGGACAACTATCGGTACAACCGCTACAATTGTGCCGCTTGCAATCGGTGCGGCACCACTTGTTGGCCGTATTGTAGAATCATCCTTAAAAGAAGTCAATAAGGGTGTAATAGAAGCGTCAAGGGCCATGGGTTCCACCAACTATCAAATTATTACCAAGGTTCTGATACCAGAGAGTTTACCGAGTTTGGTGCTTGGGACAACACTTACGATTATTAGTATTATTGGTTACTCAGCAATGGCAGGGGCTATTGGTGGCGGAGGACTTGGTGACTTAGCAATCCGATATGGGTTTCATAGATTCCAAACCGATGTCTTGATGGCTGCGGTTGTTGTGATGATCCTCATGGTGCAAATTGTTCAGGCGACAGGCAATGCCATCGCACGCAAGTTAAGCCAGACAAGATAAGATAAGACGAGATAAGATAAGACGAGATAAGATAAGACGAGCTAAGATAAGACAATATAAGTTAAGATAAGATAAGAGCGTAAAAAAGATAGATACTATTCAACATTTTATCGAAATAGAATTGCAACCATAAGTGTGTTGTAGATCAATAAAAATTATTGAAAGCAGAAAATAGGAGGCATAAAATTATGAAAAAATGGATATTATTATTGGCTGTTGTGGCATTG
>NZ_JBVBZF010000403.1:0-2872 GCF_057447755.1 Fusibacter sp.
AAAAAAGGGGATGGCCCTTACAATATCGAATTATTTGCAGGTTCACCTGATGATACGAACTCATTCTATTTCTTCGAAGGTGCAATGGATGTACTTAAGCCTTTAATGGAATCAGGCGAAGTCGTAGTACCTTCAGGACAAGTAACACAAGACGAAGTAGGCACATTACGTTGGGACGGTGCGGTTGCACAAGCGCGTATGGATGCAATTTTAGCGGCTAACTATACAAACGGTTTAAAATTAGATGGCGTTTTATCACCATATGATGGCCTTTCAAGAGGTATTCACTCAGCTTTAGTTTCTTTCGGTTATGAAAAAGAAACACTTCCGATTATTACAGGACAAGATGCAGAGGCTGCTTCAATTAAAATGATCATTTCAGGCGATCAATACTCAACTATTTTAAAAGATACACGTGACTTAGCAAAAGTTGCTGCAGATATGGTAGACGCAGTTCTTAACGGAACGGAGCCAGAAATCAACGATACAACAACTTACAACAACAATGTTAAAGTTGTACCATCTTACTTGTTGATTCCTTACACAGTGACAATTGATAATTATCAAGAATTGGTTATGGATTCAGGTTATTTAACACCAGATGATATCAAGTAATTAAGTGATTAAAGATTGCATAAATCTTTTTACATTTTTAATCCTCAAATGAAATTAATGATCAGCTTATAAAAGTTGGTCATTAATTTTATACAAGGTAATTAAAAAAGGTAGTCATTGAGAAACTAATTAGAATTGGAGAGAAGGGCGCGTATGGAACATTACGTTCTTGAAATGAGAAATATAACCAAGGAATTTCCCGGTGTCAAAGCACTGGACAATGTAAATTTAAAAGTTAAAGCCCATCAAATACACGCACTTGTAGGTGAAAATGGCGCTGGAAAATCAACTCTGATGAATGTTTTAAGTGGTGTTTATGGCCATGGCACCTATGATGGTGAGATATACGTTAATGGACAGCTTTGTGAGTTTAAGGGCATTAAGGAAAGTGAAGCCAAGGGCATCGCCATCATCCATCAGGAATTAGCACTTGTACCTACCTTATCTATTGCCGAAAATGTTTTCTTAGGCAATGAACAGGTTAAGCGCGGTATTATTATAGACTGGGACAAGACTCGAAATAAAACCATCGAAATGATGAAAAAAGTAGGTTTGACAGATCATATTGACATGCAAGTAGGTGAGCTTGGCATGGGCAAGCAACAGCTGGTGGAAATCGTTAAGGCCTTGTCCAAGGATGTCAAATTATTGATTTTAGATGAGCCCACAGCAGCTTTAAATGATGAAGACTCTGATCACTTATTGAACCTATTGCTCGAGTTAAAAACACAAGGCATTACCAGTATTATTATTTCTCATAAATTGAATGAAATTACAAAGGTTGCAGATGAAATAACAGTTATTAGGGATGGTCATACGATTGAAACCCTAACAAAGGGTGTTGACGAAATCACAGAAGACCGCATCATCAAGGGCATGGTTGGAAGACCCATGGTGGACCGTTTTCCAAAGCGTTCTCATAAAATTGGTGAAGTCGTCTTCGAAGTTAAAAATTGGAATGTTCACGATCCAAAGGATGATTCAAAGTTAAAGCTTAAAGATATTTCCATCAATGCGAGAAAGGGTGAAGTTGTTGGACTTGCAGGCTTGATGGGTGCAGGCAGAACAGAGTTTGCAATGAGCTTGTTTGGCAGATCATATGGTCACAAAATCACAGGAACAGTTGTTAAAGAGGGTGTGGAAATTAAGCTTCACACGGTTAAAGAGGCTATAAAAAAAGGCATAGCCTATACTACTGAAGATCGAAAATCAGCAGGATTAATCCTTTCAGACGATATAAGACACAACATCTCACTGGCATCACTTGATAAGTTGAGTAAAAACCTGGTGGTGGATGAGAACAAAGAGATTAAGGTGGCAGAGGAGTATCGAAAAAAACTCCGCATAAAGTCCTCAGGTATTTTTCAGAGGGCTGGCGATCTTTCGGGTGGAAACCAGCAAAAGATCGTGTTTAGTAAATGGATTTTTTCTGATCCGGATGTGCTCATCCTAGATGAACCGACACGGGGGATAGATGTAGGGGCTAAGTACGAGATTTATTCAGTAATTAATGAATTGGCTGAGAATGGAAAGACTGTTTTGATGATTTCATCTGAGATGCCGGAGCTCCTTGGCATGTGTGATAGAATCTATGTCTTGAATGAAGGCCGAATCGTAGGCGAGCTCGATTCACAAGAGGCGTCGCAAGAAAATATTATGACTTGTATTATGCAAAGTAATTAGGAGGATCACAATGAGCAATAAATTGAGTGCAATGTTTAAGAAAAATATACGCTCGTCTGTTATGATCATAGCCTTGGCTGTTGTCACACTTTTATTTCAAGTTTTAACAGATGGTGTACTTCTAAAACCACTTAATATTTCGAACTTAATCATGCAAAATGCATACATCTTAATCTTGTCAATTGGTATGCTATTGGCGATTTTAACAGGGGGAAATATAGACCTTTCAGTAGGTTCAGTAGCAGGTTTTGTAGGTGCTATATCAGCAGTCTTGGTGGTTAGTATGGGCATGCCAGTCTTTTGGGCAATTCTCATCTCACTTTTCATTGGACTTCTCATAGGCATTTGGCAAGGGTTTTGGATCGCTTACCGCGGTGTACCAGCCTTTATTGCCACTTTGGCAGGGATGCTTGTCTTCAGAGGTCTAACCCTGGTTATTTTACAGGGAAAATCGATCGCACCATTGCCTAAGAATTATTCCTTCTTGGCATCGGGCTTTATTCCAGATATCTTTGGTGGTACAAACTTCAACATATTGGCAATTGTAATCGGTATCGTTTCTTCGTTAATCTAT
>NZ_JBVBZF010000404.1:0-2869 GCF_057447755.1 Fusibacter sp.
ATAACTTAGGCCTTATGACACAGCAAAGGCATTTAGTAACAGGCCATGGCACATGATAGCAAGCTAAGGCGAATCGTCGCAAGTGAAGACAAATAATAAAAATCGAAAGCAAATAATACCAAACAAAAGCAAATAATACAAAACCAAAGCACATCATAAGAAGCGAAAGCACGCATGGATAAACCATGTGTGCTTTTTTGTTGCATATCATTAGGCCTTATCCAGCTTTGAGCAGGGAGTATCAATTTCTGAAATGCAGTTAAATGAGAAGGGTAACGGGAAAACATGTTTTTAGCATTAAATGCTTGATAAGAAGTTGTGACACTTAACATCCATTTAACATTGGATTTATTTGTCTATAACATAGGGGTGTTAAAGTGTACTTAAGGTTGATCATAAGACAACGAATTAATCAAAAATTTGGAGGAAATACTATAATGAAGAATTTTAAAGTTTTAGGCGTTTTAATACTTGTGTTTATGTTGATGCTTTCGTTAACAGCTTGTGGTTCAAAAACAGAAGCGGCTGCTCCAACGAATGAAGCAACTTCTAATGAAACAACGAAAACTGATGCTGAAGAAATGACCAAATTAGAAGGACAAGTAATTATTGATGGTTCTGGTACAGTTTATCCTTTAATGGCACATATCGCAGAAGAGTATATGGTAAATGTTCAACCAGATGTTAGTGTACAAGTTGGTCGTGCAGGATCAAGTGCAGGCTTTAAAAAATTCATTCCAGGCGAAACTGATTTTTCAGATGCATCTAGAGCAATCAAAGATTCAGAAATTGAAGGTTTAAAAGAGCAAGGTTATGAGTTTGGTAAAGATGTTCTTGAGTTCAAAGTGGCATATGATGGTTTAACAATCGTAATTAACAAAGACAACACTTGGGCACAAGAAATGACAAGAGATGAAATCGTAAATATGTTCTTATCTGGTAAATATAAAGAAGATGACAAAGTGTTATGGTCTGACATTAGACCTGAGTGGCCAGCAGAAGAAATTAAGTTCTATGGTCCAAACGAAAACCACGGTACTTATGAGTTCTTCTATGAAAAAATCTTAGATGAGCAAGCAATGGTAACAACAGCTAGCTTACAACAAGAATATTCAACACTAGTTGACTTAGTTTCTAAAGATAAAAATGCAATTGCTTACTTCGGTTATGGCTACTATGCAAGTAACCAAGACAAATTAACAGCTGTAAAAGTTGATTTTGGTAATGGTCCAGTTGAACCAACACTTGATACAATTGGCGAAGATTTAGATTATGCTGGATTTACAAGACCTGTATTCACATACCTCAATGCAAAATATGCAATCGAAAAACCACAGGTTCTTGATTATGCAAAATATGTAGTATCACCAGAAGGTGCAGCTAGATTAGCTGGAGAAAATGGTTTTGCACCAATGCCAGCAAGTGTATATGAAGGTTATGCAAAACAATTAGAAGCACTTAAATAGATTGAAAAAAATGTAGGGATATTAAGATGAGGGGTCAAATCCCCTCATCTTAAAATTGTGTTATGAGGAGTGACCCACTTGGAACAGAAAACAAATGTTAGGGAAATCATAAAAAATAACTTCATAAAGAATAAAAGAACCACCGACAAGGCCATGCCGATTTTCTTTTTAGTATGTGCATCTGTATCGGTGGTCACAACAATTGGAATTGTACTGACTTTATTTACCGATGCCTATAAGTTTTTTCAAAAGGTGCCGTTTTCAGATTTCTTCAGTACAAAACTAGCGCCACTTAGCGCTGATCCACACTTTGGTATTTTGCCTTTGATTAATGGGACTCTGTTAACATCCCTAATTGCAATGGCAGTAGCTGTACCGCTCGGGCTGACGGCGGCAATGTACCTCAGTGAATTTGCATCTGAAAGAGTACGTCGTATACTTAAGCCTATGATGGAAATCCTAGCTGGTGTACCGACCATCGTATATGGCTTCTTTGCCTATTCGTTCGTAACACCCATGTTGATGAAAATCATACCAACCCTAGAAGCAAAAAATGCGCTTAGTCCTGGAATTGTCATGGGCATAATGATATTGCCCCTAGTGACCTCTTTGTCTGAGGATGCGATGAGATCTGTACCCAACGCCATGAGAGAAGGTGCTTACGGTCTTGGCTCAACTAAGCTTGAAGTTACTCTAAAGGTTGTTATTCCAGCAGCAATTTCAGGTATCATGGCTTCTTTTGTACTAGCGATCTCAAGAGCGATTGGAGAAACCATGATTGTAACCATCGCAAGCGGAAGCTCAAAGAATTTTACATTTGATATTACACATTCAATGCAGACCATGACCGCTTACATCGTTGAATTCACAAGTGGTGATGCAGGAAGTGGTACGACGGGTTACTACAGTTTATATGCAGTTGGCCTCATGCTTTTCTTGTTTACCCTTGTTTTAAACCTTGCAGCACAATATATCTCCAAGAGATTTAGGGAGGAGTATTAATGATGAATTACGAATTTCAATTATCACCTAATGAAGCTCAAAGCGAATATAAGATTGACATAAACAAAAAGCGAATTGATCGCCGTATACTCATTAATAACATCTCTAAAAAGGTATTCTTCTTATCTATGATTTTCGCCTTGATGGTATTAGGGCTATTGCTTTATAGAATTGGTGTTCAGAGTATGGGCTGGTTAGATATTCAGTTCTTATCAGGTCGTTTGTCTAGATTCCCTGAAAAAGCAGGAATTTGGGGCGCAATAGTGGGTTCGCTTGGCTTAATAGCCGTGGTGATTCCCGTTACACTTGTCATTGGTGTATCCACTGCGATATACCTTGAAGAATATGCGACCAAGGGCAAGATTTCATCTTTCATAAAGGTAAACTTGTCAAACTTGGCC
>NZ_JBVBZF010000405.1:0-2864 GCF_057447755.1 Fusibacter sp.
CAAGCGTTCCAAATTCGTCAGTTCTCTTTAAATACGCTTCATCTACTTCAAAGTTTAAATCTCCTTTAGATAGTCTTGAGACGACCGATTCAGTAAATGCAATATTTTTAAAAATCGCATTGGACAAGAATCGACTTAAGACAATTGCAATCACCATCCATACAGCAAGCGAAATCAATGAGATGTTACGTGTATGATTGAGGTTTGCAAATGCATAACCCACTGGTGATTGTACAATGACCGCCCAACCTGCTGCTTTAATCGGTTCATAGGCAATAATGGCATCTTCAGATTCATATTCATCCAAAACTGTGCCAGCTTCACCGTTAAGCGCACGCTTTACATAATTGTAATCCATGAAGTTTTCCATATTTTCAATATAGGCTGCATTTGGATGTGCAAGCACTGTACCATTTTTTTCAACTATAAAGGCGTACTCGATATCCTGATCATTATATTCTTTTGTCAATTCTGTTAATATTTCAAGATCTATACTCGCACCGATAACGCCAACAGCTCTGTTATTCTTCATTATCGGCATTGCTAAAACGGCAGTCGCTTTACCTGTGGTTGATGAATAAATAATGTCGTAATATTTTTCGCCCTTTAAAGCTTCTTGAAAATAAACACGATCCGCTCTGTCCCCAAGTTCACCCGAAGTCTTGTAAATTTGCATGCCCTTAGTGTTCATGACATATATTTGACTGATTACGGTTGAATGGTCTACAATACTGCCAAGAATTCCCATGTCACTCGCTGACATGGACTGGAGTGCCTCATCATAAGTCATGGCATCCAATAAATGTTCTGTTTCTGTGAGCAATCTGTCAATTTCATGTGCTACGGTGCTTGCTTTTTCTGCATTCAATGCATAGATATTATCACTGATTGACTTCGAATTCAGCCACAGTATAACACCTGAGTTCATAATGAGTGGTGCAACCACCAACATAACAATTGAAATCATTAGAAACTTCTTGTAACTTTTGCTGTTTTTCAATAAACTCACACTCCCAAATTTGATTTTCTAAACACATGGATTGTTCACACTGAATATTAAGTTAATTTAACGCCTTTTCTGATTGAAACCCTTAGCCACAAGTAATACAATAGTTGAGTGGAGGTGTCAAATGAATACCAATGATAAAATTAGACTAATTAGGGAAGAGATGATGCAATCAAAAATTGATGCATACATTATACCTTCCAACGATCCGCATAATAGTGAGTACTTACCTGAATACTACAAGACGAGACAATGGGTTTCAGGCTTCACTGGATCATCTGGAACACTCGTCATAACTCAGGAAGAATGCGGTTTGTGGACAGATGGCCGCTATTTTTTACAGGCTGAAAAAGAGCTCAGTGGCTCATCGATCAAACTCTTTAAAATGCGTATGCCAAATGTACCAACCATCCATGAATGGCTCAATCAAAATATGCCACATGGTTCTACAATTGGTTTCAATGGATTTCAATATTCTGCTCATGATGCTGAAGTGATTAAAAGTGAACTTAAGGATAAAAAAGTTAAATTAGATTTCAGAACAAACATCGTGGATAAAATATGGCTTAACAGACCCTACTTACCCACAGAAAAAGTGTTCATACACGACGTGGTTTACGCTGGTGAGTCAGCGAAACAAAAGATTGAGCACATACGTGCAAATATGTCGAAAAATGACTGTGATTATCATTTAATCAACAAATTGGATGACATCGCATGGTTACTCAACTTGAGAGGTAGTGATATAAAGAACAATCCTTATTTCCTATCATATCTCTTGATTGACAAAGAAATAACGTATTTATATATAGATATTTTAAAACTAAATGACAAAATAATCAATTACTTACATGAAAATAATGTAAAAGTAAAATTATATGAGGATATTCTTTATGATCTGCAAGATCTTGAAGAAGGCAAGCGCATCATTTTAGATAAAAATGCAGTTCCCTATCAAATCTATCACGACATCGATCGACGCTGTCAAGTTGTCGACAAACCAAATCATAGTACAGCACTTAAGGCCATAAAGAACGAAACTGAATGCAGTCATTTGAGAGCGTGCTATGTTCAAGACGGTGTGGCACTTGTTCGTTTCATGAAATGGCTTGATGAAACCGTTCCTAAAGGAACCGTCTCTGAAATCAGCGCTGATGAAAAACTAACACAGTTTCGCATGGAGATATCGACCTTCTTCAGCAAGAGCTTTGATACCATTGCCGCTTATAAAGATCACGCAGCACTTATGCATTATAAAGCACACAAGGACACAGAATACCAGTTGGCACCACACTCACTCTTTTTAGTAGATTCTGGCGGTCAATATCTCAACGGTACCACAGATACCACCAGAACCTTTGCCCTAGGTGCGTTGACCGATGAAGAAAAACGAGACTACACTTTAGTCCTTAAAGGCATGATCCAATTGAGTCAAGCGATCTTCCTAGAAGGGACCACCGGTACAAACCTTGACATCCTTGCACGTAAACCACTCTGGGACCACTGCATTGATTATAAATGTGGTACCGGACATGGTGTTGGTTTCTTCCTAGGTGTACACGAAGGGCCTCATGGCGTATCAATGGCTGGCAATAACACCCTATTAAAACCCGGCATGATCCTAACAAATGAGCCTGGTATCTATAAAGCTGGTCGTCATGGCATCCGTTTGGAAAACACTTTACTGGTCAAACTTTATGAAACCACAGAATTTGGAACCTTCTATCAATTTGAAACCCTTACCAAGGCACCAATTGATACAAGACCTATTGTGAAATCACTCCTTACGCCTCAAGAAATCCAGTGGTTAAATGACTATCATGAAACCGTTTACAAGGATTTGAGACCTCATCTTTCA
>NZ_JBVBZF010000406.1:0-2863 GCF_057447755.1 Fusibacter sp.
ATATTGGAAATCCAATGTGGCTAAATGACAATACCATTAGTATGAATCAAATCAACAAAACAAGTTTTAAAAAACAACACTTTATCGAAGAAATTGATTTTGATTACTTTGAAATTGAATATTTTGAAGAACGTGTGTAAAAAAAAGTTCTGAGCTGTTTTATCACTCAGAACTTTTAATTTTCTTACATATTCGATTATATTTTTCGTTTTAACAAACAAATGCTCTCAACAGATCCCGTCCAAGGGAACATATCCACAAGTAGAATTTTTTCTGCTTCATAGCCTTCTCTTCTCAGCACGATCAAATCCTCCAATAAGGATTTAGGGTTACACGAAATGTATAAAATTTCATCCACCTTATAGCTTGCCACTTTAATTGAAGCTTTCTCACCCATGCCACTTCTTGGCGGGTCTACTACAATGATATCTGGTCTTGAGTCAATTTCATTCAATACCTTAAAAACATCTCCACATAAAAACTCACAGTTGGTGATTTCATTTAACATCATATTCTCTTTTGCAGAGGCAACCGCATCTGCAACGATTTCAATGCCAATCACATGCTTAGCTTTTTGAGACATAATCTGCCCAATGGTACCAGTGCCACTAAAGAGGTCAAATGCTGTTTTTCCCTCCAAATCTGGAATCATATTGAGTGCAGCCTCATACAAACGTTCTGCACCTTCTGTATTAGTCTGGAAGAAGGCATAAAAGGATACCTTAAAAGATAGGTCAAAGAGTTTTTCATAAAGATAATCTCTACCATATAAAATATCGTACTCACCCTGTACAACATCACTAATCCCATCGTTTTTAACATAAAGGACTCCGACAATTTGTCCCTTAAGGGGTAAATTGACCAGCATATCTGAAAACGCCTTGGTATCAAATATATTTCCTTTATCATCCACAGCCTGCGTTGAAGCTGATAGACCAATTAAAATCTCGCCTGTCTTATAGCTTTTACGAACCACAAGATGTCTTAAGAAACCTTGAAATGTATTTTTATTATATTTAGAAATATTGTTTGTAATCATATGATCTAAAACACTTCTTAAAATGACACGATAATCTTCATCGACCAGATGACACTTGTCCACATTAACAACATCATGGTAGCGACCCTTCTTGTGCATACCAAGTCTCAATGGACCGTCTTTTATTTCATCACCAAAAGAAAATTCCATCTTGTTTCGATATTCAAAAAGTGTTGGACTTGGTAAAATGCCTTCAAATGGAATTTCCATTCCAGCTTCGTCAAATAGGAGTTTTACCATATCATGCTTTGTCTCAAGCTGACCTTGTCCAGAAAGGGTCTGAAATAGACAACCACCACAAAGATTGTAATGTTCACAAAAAGAAGTTTGCTCTTTTGGACTATTTTCCACAATCTCAAGCAATCTTGCCTCACGCTTTTCACTTCTGTTTTTGCTAATTCTACAACGAATGGTTTGACCCTCTAATACATTTTTAACATGCACTTTTTTATCATTGTAAAATCCAATACCAATATTGGGATATTTCATTTTTTCAATCTTGAGTGTAATCTCATCGCCTTTTTTCACAGTTTACTTCCTTTCAAATTAAATTCGACTTTGATTATATCAAATACTAGAGGGTTATAACAAGCCCTCAATCAAAATGATTTATCATTTAGACACAGGGTATAGATATAGCATATGGTTGGGGAGGATTTTATGGCTGAAAATCGGTTTGGAAATTTTGTAGAACTTCATTTTGACATTGTAATATTTGCCATTTTGATCTTTACGCTTTTTTTAGCATTCATCATTTATTTGCTCTACTATATTTTTAGATGCAAAACGGTGGAGAAAGCATTGGTTCAAAACTCAATAGAAATGACTTCCCTTTACGAAGCTCTTACCGCTTCTGAAGAAGAGCTGAAAGCCCAAAACGAAGAGCTTTTGTTACAGCGTAATCAACTTGAAGCTCAAAAAGAGAACTTAATTAAAAAGCAAAAATCCATCGAAGACTATGCCTTTTATGATTGTCTAACACATTTGCCAAACAGGCATACCCTGAAACTTGATGTTCAGAAAATACTCATTCAATCAACTCATAGCATCATTAAGGGCGCCCTTTTCTTTATTGATTTTGATAACTTTAAGCACATTAACGATCATTTTGGTCATACTTTTGGTGATGAGATGCTGATTTCAATTTCAGAACGCCTTATGTTAAGCATTGCAGAGCATGGCAAGGTCTATCGCTTCGGAGGTGATGAGTTCATCGTCCTTATTGATAGTGTCTCTGATCAAGATACCATCGATTTCTATGCCAACAAACTCTTATCCAGTTTTAAAAACCCCTTAAAAGTCCGCGGGCATGAATTTCAAATGACTTTTAGCATGGGGGTTGCAATTGTGCCAATACATGGTAATACTTATGATGAGCTAATCGGCAGTGCCGACATGGCCATGTATACCGCCAAAAATGCTGGTAAAAATCAGTTTGCCTTCTATAACGAAGATGCCAAAAAGCAATCGGACTATATTGTCCATTTACAACAGGAACTCCAAACTGCAGTACACAACAATGCGCTTACACTTCACTATCAGCCCGTATATAACGTAAATACCAAAAGTGTTCACTTCATTGAAGCCATGTTAAGGTGGCAGAGTTCAATGGGTAACATAGCACCAAGTACGTTTTTGCCAATTTCAAAAGATTTGAATTTGATGCCTCAGATTCAGAAGAGAGTTTTTTCTGAAGTTTGTGAGCTAAACAATATTGTGAACACTTCCTCAGATTCAACATTCATATCCTTCAATCTATCGTCAAAAGAGCTCTTAAATTCGCTTGTCTTTAAAGACCTTGAGATGATCCTTGAAGAAACAAAA
>NZ_JBVBZF010000407.1:0-2860 GCF_057447755.1 Fusibacter sp.
GACATTGAGATTGATGATAATGCCTGCGAGGAAATGGCCATGAGAAGTCGAGGGACACCTCGTATTGTAAATAGGCTTTTGAAGCGGGTAAGAGACTATGCACAGGTCAGAGGAACGGGGATTGTCACAAAGGAAATCGCCAAGGCAGCGCTGGATTTGCTTGAAGTGGATGCACTTGGACTAGATGCAGTAGACCGAAAAATCATCGTCAACATGATAGAAAATTTCGATGGCGGCCCAGTTGGTGTGGAAACACTTGCAGCAGCCACTGGCGAAGAAGCCAATACCATAGAGGATGTTTATGAGCCCTATCTCATGCAGATTGGATTTATCAATAGGACTCCTAGGGGGCGTGTTGTGACCAATAAAGCGAGAGCGCATTTGGGCTACCAGCTTGTGCTGAATGTGGAACAAATGGAAGTGACTTTTGATTGATGGAGGCTATGATGCAAAACAAGTTTAAAAGTTTTGTCTTAATATTTGCAGTTGTTTTTATAAGTTTGAACAGTCAAATCGGCATGAGTCTTACCTCAGTGAAAAATATGGTAGACGTCGGTCTGATTTATGGTGCAAACAATACCTACCCAGTTGGCATCTCATCCGATCAAGGGTTTGAGTTTGGAATCTATCAGGATCAATATTTCAGCAAGCTTGTGGATTTATCCAATTATGGCGCATTGGTCATTTATAAAGATGGTTTCTTCACAGATCAAGGCCTTCTCGATGAGTCAAACGCGGCCTATTATCAGAGTGGCACTGTAAAGGGTGGTTATCATATTGCCATTGGCCCCAAATATCCAAGCTACGAGGCCATTATCAATGACTATATCACCTATAAGTCTGTCAATCCTGAAGTCTATATAAATTGTGAGCAAGGCTGGCAGCTGGCTGTGGGAAACTACATCGACAGCGCTAGTGCCCAAGCTGCTTTAGGTCAATATCAAGCACAGTTTAGCCCTCTTGGTCTAACGATTATTGAACCCAATGCAAAACGCGTTATTATTTATGGCAATAACATGCCCCTCATGTCTTATGATACAAATGAGGGTCAATATGCCCTAAAAACCTCAGTTTTTGAGATAAATAAGGTAAAATACCGTAATTCAATTAAAATTTTGAGACAAGCTGGTAGCGATTTCACTCTTATCAATCGCGTAACCATGCCTGAATACCTTTATGGGGTATTGCCAAAAGAAATGAGTGGGGATTGGCCGATTGAAGCCCTGAAAGCACAAGCCATCACCGCGAGTAATTTTGTTTATACATCAGGAACCAAGCATGCGGCATTGGGCTTTGATGTCTGCGCCACAACAGATTGCCAAGTCTATGGTGGGTATTCGGTGGAAAAGCCCAATAGCAATCAGGCTGTAAATGAAACCATAGGCTTAGGTCTATATTATGGCGATACATTAGCATCATGCTACTACCATTCAAACAGCGGTGGTGAAACTGATGATATCAGTAAGATTTGGTCAGGAGACCTGCCTTATATCAGTGGTGTTGCAGATCCGTATTCACTCAATATGCCAAATGCAACATGGACCTTAAATCTCAAGGTCAGTGACATCCAAGATAAACTAGCAAAAGCAGGCTATGCCATTGGGACACTTAAAGACATTCGCATAGTCGAGAGGACCGATCATGGAAGGGTTGTCAACATAGAGTTCGTTGGAACAAACGGCACAGCAAGTTTGCTCAAGGAAAAAGCAAGAGCAGTTTTGGGCTATACAGTTCTGAAAAGCATGAGCTTTAGCTTTAGCCCAAGCTTCGTAGACTATCAATATGTAGACGTATCAAAAGCAACCACTCAGGTGGTAACTTCAAGAGGAGAATCCACAAGCAATACAGGTGTAATACCAACCAGTACGGTGGTAGTAGAGAGTGTAGGTGGCCAAAGTCAAGTTCAAATAGAAGGCTTATATGCCATAACGGGTCAGGGTGTAAGTCCTGTTTCTGGAAGTGCAGCCCATAACGGAAGTCAAATTACCAGTATTGTAATTGGAAGCACGGCAACACAGACTAGTGCAAACACTACAAGTTCAAATACCACATCAACAACTTCATCATCAAGTACATCATTCTTACCGTCAGGCTCGCAGTTTATTAATGAATCCTATGTGAATTTATCATCGGGTACAGTAACCCTTTATGGTAGAGGCTATGGTCATGGCCTTGGCATGAGCCAGTGGGGGGCAAAAAATATGGCGGATATGGGCTTTACTTTTGAACAGATACTAAAGCATTACTATCCAAATACAGAAGTTAGAAATATTCAATAAATGGTTATTGGATATTTTTACTATTGCATCTTGGTTTGATTTTAGATACAATCGTTAATGTTTGATTCTTATGATACGCTTAAAAGCAAAAAATGAATCTAAGAGTCGGATTGAAAAATGTGTGAATGGCATTAGACTTAGAAGATCGCTAAAATTATAGAAATTATTAAATTGAGGATAAATATGAAGACTAAAGATTTTTATTTTGATTTACCGGATGAGTTGATTGCACAGGTACCACTTGAAAACAGGTCAGAATCCAGACTTATGGTCTTTGACCGTAAAACTGGTGATGTCGCTCATAAAATTTTTAAAGACATTAAAAACTATTTAAAAAGTGGTGACTGCCTCGTATTAAATAATACCAAGGTCATCCCAGCCAGACTTTTTGGCACAAAGGACACTGGCGCTGTTGTGGAATTCCTTTTACTCAAGAGGCTCAATGAAAAACAATGGGAAACTCTTGTGAAGCCCGGTAAAAAAGCAAAGATTGGCACTGTATTTACATTTGGTGACGGCCAGTTGACCTGTGAAGTTATCGGAATGGGGGAAGAGGGCTCTCGTATCATCGAATTTCAATA
>NZ_JBVBZF010000408.1:0-2856 GCF_057447755.1 Fusibacter sp.
CACCCTAAAACAGTATGGTGATCAGTTGATGATTTATGACTTCAAATAAAAGAACCTCATTATCTATGAGAATAGGTAATGAGGTTTATTTTTATCCTTTAGTGAAGACATTGCCTTTATATTTGACTTGATTTCTACCAGACTCTTTTGCAGCATATAAACCTTGATCTGCAACTTCAAGAAGCGATGAGAAAGTTTTGCCATCGTATGGATAGGTTGCAATTCCCATGGAAATCGTAAACTTGGGTGCTGATTTGTTTTGGATTTCATGACGCATACGTTCTGCGATTTCAAGGGCAGCAGGTGCGTTAATATGCGGCATGACCAATACGAACTCATCGCCGCCATATCGCCCAAGAAAATCCGTCTTACGGTTATTGATCATAAATGAATAAGACAGGTATTTTAAACACTCGTCGCCTACCATATGCCCCTTTGTATCGTTGATGGTTTTGAATTTATCAATATCAAACATTGCAATGGAGAATATTTTTACTGTAGTGTCGTTTATAAGGTCGTTGATGGTTGATGTCAGTCCGTGTCGATTTAAAGCCTTTGTCATAGGATCCTTTTGAGACCGCTCTCTTATGTGCTCAACCTTGTCTGCCATAACCGAAGTTCTTTTTTTGGCTTCAAATTCAACTGTTCTTTCAAAGCGTTTTTCCAAATCAGATAATCGCTCATCAATAGAGGCTCTGGATTGGTTATAAAATTTAAGCAATATCATAATTTCTGAGAGCTGGAATATGGTGTAAATAATTAGGCCAAAATTAATCAAGAAAAATGTATGACCGTAGCTGAGGATGATGACCCCAATTAATGCAATGATATAAACTTCAGAAATTTCCTTGTGCATCTTAGTCTTATACTGATTATAGTTACGAAAGTGAATGATGATCAGTAGTCCCATGAGGAGTATGTTTGCAATGTTTAAAAACTGAATTGGAATCATGACATTGAATCCAATCATGGCAAGCAAGCCAATTCCAAGGATATATGCAATTAGATGCATGACATTTTGATCAATATTATGTTTAAGTACCATGTTCAGCGATTGGACAGAAAATAAAGTAAAAAGTGCCAATTTATAAACATAAAAATCACTTAAAAAAAGCGATAAGTTTGAAATGCCAATAATTACAATAAAGGGAATTATATCGAAACACTTAGCCTTGATGAGTCGATCACTACTTTTGTAAATATAAACATTAAAGAAATATGAAAGTAGAAAAAGTGAGGCGCTGATGTGTAATATGTTTATTCTTTCCATTTTGCATCTCCCGAGTAAATGTTATAGAATAATAGTATAAGAAAAGTCTTAAAATATCAATGTTATATTTTGACTTAATGGGTTGCATATATTATAATTTATATGATAATTTACGTTAATTTTGTACAAAAGGTAAATCTTTTTAAGATCAATTCCTTTAGAAATATGAAATATAATTAATTGGAGGATAATATGAAATCAGTATTGATCAGAGATCTTTATAATAACCCTGAGCTATATGCCGGAAAATCAATACAAGTATCAGGTTGGATTAGGACGAGTAGAGCTTCAAAGGCTTTTGGATTTATAGAATTAAATGATGGTACTTTCTTTAAGAATGTTCAAATTGTTTTTGAAGAAAATCTAGCAAATTTCGATGAGGTTGCAAAGCTTTCGATTGCTTCTGCAATTATCATTCAAGGGGAATTGGTGCTAACGCCAGATGCAAAACAACCTTTTGAAATAAAAGCAACTGAGATTGTAGTGGAAGGTTTTTCGACACCTGATTATCCACTTCAAAAGAAAAGACATACAATGGAGTACCTTAGAACAATTGCCCATTTGAGACCAAGAAGCAACACTTTTTCAGCAGTATTCAGAGTGAGATCTGTTGCGGCTTATGCAATTCACAAATTCTTTCAAGATAGAGGATTTGTTTATGTTCACACGCCAATCGTAACGGGTAGTGATGCTGAAGGTGCTGGCGAAATGTTTAAAGTTACAACGATTGATTTTAACGAAGTGCCAAGAACTGAAGATGGGAAAGTGGATTATTCTGAAGACTTCTTTGGTAAGGAAACTAATCTTACTGTTAGTGGTCAGTTAGAGGCTGAGACGTTTGCGCTTGCATTCAGAGAGGTTTATACTTTCGGACCAACTTTTAGAGCAGAAAATTCTAATACAAAGAGACATGCTGCTGAGTTTTGGATGATAGAGCCAGAAATTGCATTTGCAGATTTAAAAGACAATATGGCACTTGCTGAAGACATGGTTAAATACATTATTTCATATGTAATGGACCACTGTCCTGAAGAGATGAACTTCTTTAATGAAAGAATTGATAAGGGCCTTTTAGAACGCCTCAACCATGTTGCAACATCAGATTTTGGACGAGTAACTTACACTGAAGCGATTGAAGCCTTAAAGAATTCAGGGGTTGAATTTGAATATCCTATTTTCTGGGGCGCTGACTTACAGACAGAGCATGAAAGATATTTAACAGAGGAAATCTATAAAAAACCAGTGTTTGTCATAGATTATCCAAAGGAAATCAAATCTTTCTATATGAGAGTTAACGAGGATCAAAAAACCGTTGCAGCAATGGATTTACTTGTTCCAGGTGTTGGTGAATTGATTGGTGGTTCTCAAAGAGAGGAAAGAATGGACATCCTATTAGATAGGATCAATGAACTCGGTTTAAATGAAGAAGACTATTGGTGGTATTTAGAGCTTAGAAAGTATGGTGGCACTAGACATGCTGGTTACGGCTTGGGATTTGAAAGAATGATTATGTACTTAACAGGAATGGGCAATATCAGAGATGTAGTTCCTTTCCCTAGAACAGTTAAAAACGCAGAATTTTAAGA
>NZ_JBVBZF010000409.1:0-2821 GCF_057447755.1 Fusibacter sp.
AAATATGGTGCCACCATTTGCAATTTCAAATTTTCCCTGTTTACCGTTCTTATTGGCACCTGTGAATGAGCCGGGTTCATAACCAAAGAGCTCTGACTCCAGGAGGGTGTCCGGTATGGCAGCACAGTTGATACAGACAAAGGGTTTTTCCGATCGCTGGCTTGCACTGTGGATGGCATGTGCGAAGAGCTCTTTCCCAACACCGCTTTCACCTGTGATGAGAACGGGAAGCTCTGTCTTCGAAAAAGACTTAGCCCTTTGTTTGAAATGCTGGATGAGTTTCGACTTGGCAATGATGTCATCAAAGGTATACTTTGGCTGTAAATTCGGCGAAGTGGTTTCGGTAAGTGGTTTGAAGTCTGGTCTGATCTTATTGATGATTAAATTTCGAATTTTAAACTCGATGCTGTCAGGTGATAAATGAGAGGGCACAATGATGCCTGCACAACCAATGATACGGTCTCCGTCGTAAATGGGGATACGATCCACGATGGCTTCCTTCCCAGACTTAAACCTGTGCTTCTTTCCGATTTCAGGAATGCCGGTTTGAATAACGATTGGGAACCGTGTGGTGTTATCGATGTCAATGAGGTTTTGACCGACAACGTCCTTAAGGGGAAGCTCTAGGAATTCTAAGAAAGCTTTGTTCATGACTAAAATCGTACAATTGTGATCCACAAAGTTAATGGGCAGAGAGAGCTCGTTGAATAAACTCTCTGGAATATTTTCCATGAACTTATCCAATTTTTGAGTGTGAGGATATGTCATTTATAATCACCGTCCCGTCATTTTTCTTCATTATACCATTGTAGGCAACACTTGAGAACTGTAACAAATATGTTATATGTATCAATAAAAAAACGGTTTAAAATCTTTGAAAACAAGTATTTTGAGAGAATACAGGGGATTTTGATTTTGGCAACAAACTTGCAGTATAGACAAGCATAGGAGGTATTTGATATGAATCAGACCAAAATAGGTATTGTAGATTTTGAACTCTACTTGCCAGAAGAAAAAATTACGGCAGAAGCCCTAAGTCCCCTTGTGAATATTCCGGCGGATATCTTAAGAAATAAAATGGGCATTAGTGAGAAACATGTGGGTGGTCCTGAAGACCACGCCGGTATGATGGCAACAAAAGCATCAAAGCGATTGCTTGAAAAGACAGGGATAGATCCTAAAGCACTTGATATGATCCTCTTTGCTGGGGAGACCTATTGTGAATATGTTTGCTGGACAGCGGCAATTAAACTCCAAAACGAGCTTGGGGCAGACAATGCCTATGCTTGGGATATGGGCTTTAGATGTGCGGCAACCCCCCTTGCCCTTAAAGTGGCCAAGGACATGATGCTTGCAGATGAGTCTCTTAAGACTGTCCTCATTGCAGGCGGTAACACCAATGCGTATCTTATTGACTATAAAGATAAGAATCAGTCCTTTATGTTTGACATGTCCCCAGCGGGGATTGCCCTCTTGCTAAAGCGAGATCATGATGAGAATATTCTACTGGAAACAGGTGTCATCACGGACTCTGTCTTTTGTGATGATGTCATCGGCAAATGGGGTGGGAGTCTTCATCCCATTGATGAAGAGATTGCGAGTGATCCTGAAAAACTCAGAAAGGCCAAGCTCATTCACCTGTCAGATCCTGAGGGCATGAAGAAGAGACTGGGTGAAAGATCGCTACCCAACTTCCTAGGTGCTGTTCAATTGGCAAAGGAAAAATCCAAACTGGAAGCGCCGATTGACTTTATTGGCATTACACATATTAATCCAAAGGCACATGATGCAATTCTTGAAAATTTAAACATGGATAAGAGCCAAAGTGTCTACCTTTCAGAAAATGGACATTGTGGTCATGTGGACCAGTTTTTAGCACTCAAATACGGCCTAGAGCAAAATAAGGTGAAATCAGGCGACATCGTGGCAATGCTAGGCGCAGGGACGGGTTATGCCTTTGCTTGCTCTTTGATTAGATGGGGGAAATGACCATGGAAAAATTAAAGAAGATATACAGTGATAAGCTGAGAAATGCAGAATCCTTTTTAACACATTTTAAAGATCAGGATTTTATCGTGGTGGGTCTAGGCGGCAGTGAACCCATCACCCTCATGAACGCCCTACACAGGCTTCATGAAATGGGTGTCAGAGGATGTGAACTTTCTAATACATTGCCTATGGGAGACTATCCTTTGTTTCAAGAACCCATATACAAAGAGAGCATACATGTTAATGGTTGGTTTTATACAGGTCCCATGAGAAAATATCATACCAAGGGCCATTTGTCCTTTCAGCCCCAGCATCTCCATAGAGCACTGGACAAGAGACTAGACGCGATGGCAGGTAGACGCAAGGTGCTTTTGGCCACGGCTGCACCAATGGACGAACACGGTTATTTTAGCTTATCCATAGGCAATACCTATGAAATGCAGCTTATTCGTTCAGGTGATGTAGAGGTGATTTTAGAGGTTTCACCACACTTCCCTAGGACCTTTGGGGACAATCAAGTTCACTTAAATGATGTTTCTGCAATCGTCGAAACAGATCGTAAACCACCCATTCTTCCCACTGGAGAATGCTCAGATAAAGACGAAGCCATTGGCCGCTATATCAGTGAGCTCATCGAAGATGGGTCAACAATTCAACTTGGTATCGGGGGGATTCCTAACGCTGTGGCAAAGGCCTTGATCGGCAAGAAGAATCTTGGCATTCATACGGAGATGTTTACAGATGGCATGATTGACCTCTTAGAATCAGGTTCAGTCAACAATAAGCATAAAACCCTTTATCCAGATAAGACCATATGTACTTTTGCGCTGGG
>NZ_JBVBZF010000410.1:0-2815 GCF_057447755.1 Fusibacter sp.
AATGTCTGAAAATGCATTATATGAAGGCGTGATTGAAGAGATTATATATCAAAATGATGAAACGGGCTTTATGATTGCTAATCTTAGCACACTTGATGACTATATATGTATTAAGGGGATTTTGCCTTTTATCAACTCTGGCGATCGACTTAGGGTTTCTGGAAAACTTGAAGTTCATCCTATTTATGGCGAACAACTATCAGTGACTTATTTGGAACATGTTAAACCCAAGGAACGTGAAGAATTATATAAATACTTGAGCTCGGGTGTTATAAAAGGTATTGGTGAAGCGACTGCTCAACTGATGATTCAGGCTTTTGGAGACTCCGCGCTTGAGATTATTCACGATGCGCCAGAGCGACTCTTGGAGATTCCTGGAATTGGTCCTAAAAAGCTTGAACAAATTGTATTGTCTTATAAAGAACAATACGAACTTAGAGATTTTATCATGTATTTTCAAAATCTCAATATTACCGTTCATATGGCCATGAAGATATACCGGAAGTTTGGCCTTGAAGCCATTGAAAAAATTGAAATAAATCCCTACATCCTCGCAGATGAAATCAGTGGTATTGGGTTCAAGTTTGCCGACCAAATTGCTCAAAAAATGGGGATTGGACTTAAGTCACCCTTTAGAATTGCTTCGGGGATTCTCTATATTTTGAACAAGGAAGCAGGCAATGGCAATAGTTATATGGAAAAAAGAGCACTATGTCACATGACAGAAAGAGAACTTGGCATTCCTAGTGATCTTGTAGACCATATGATTGCAGAACTTGCAGTCAAAGGGGATGTGCATGTTGAGGCTGCTGTTTCAAAAGAAAATTTGACAGATGAAATGTTACCTGACTTGGCAATTTACCTGCCGACATTATATTATGCCGAGCAGCAAGTTGCTTTGAAGCTGATAAAACTCATGATGATGAACAATCAACCCCCCCAGTCTTTTGTTGAGGGGTTTATAGAAGAGTATCAAGAAAATCGTGGTATCCTCCTAGGTCAAAATCAGAAAATTGCTGTTGAAAAAGCACTTGAAAATGGTGTTTTTGTAATCACTGGTGGTCCTGGAACCGGAAAGACAACCATTATTAATACTGTCATTAATGCATTTGAGGTTATGAACAAAAAGGTGGTCTTAGCTGCGCCAACTGGAAGGGCTGCAAAACGGATGACCGAAGCGACACAAAGGGAGTCGAAAACCATTCATAGACTCTTGGAGTTTCAAGGTGATATGGAATTTCAGAGAAATGACCAGAATCCACTTGAAGCAGATGTCGTTATTATTGATGAAATTTCCATGGTGGATATTCTCTTGATGTATCGCTTGCTCGATGCAATTAAGGAAGGTTGTCATTTAATTTTAGTGGGCGATTCGGATCAGTTACCTTCCGTTGGTCCAGGTAGTGTCTTAAAAGAAATTTTAGCATCTAATATCGTACCGTTTGTGTGCCTTGATGAAATATATAGACAATCAGAAACTTCTCTAATTGCTGTGAATGCTCATAAAATCAATCATGGTCAACCCCCTATTTTAAATAAAAAAGACAAGGATTTCTTTTTTATATCAAAGGCAAAAGCAGATGAAATTCTCAAAGAGATTGAAGCACTTGTAACGGATAGATTACCTAATTATTACGGCTTTAATGCCATGGAAGACCTTCAGATATTAGCACCCATGAAAGGGACAGGTGTGGGTGTGGATGCCTTAAATACAATGCTTCAAAATGTTTTGAACCCACCTACCCCTGAAAAAGGTGAAAAAAAACTTGGTTTTAAACTCTTTCGAAAAGGGGACAAGGTCATGCAGATTAAAAACAACTACAATATTGATTGGTCTAATCGATTTGGCGAAGAGGGAAAAGGTGTTTTTAATGGCGATATTGGATTTATCACTATGATTGATGAGGTTTATCGCGAAATCACTGTTGTATTTGACCAAGAAAAAGAAGTGGTTTACGACTATGCTTCACTAGATGAACTGACACTCGCTTATGCTGTGACAGTTCACAAGAGCCAAGGTAGTGAGTTTAAGGTTGTTATCATGCCAGTCAGCTACGGACCGCCTATGCTGATGAGCCGAAATATATTATATACTGCAATAACAAGAGCAAGAGAACTTGTTGTTTTAATTGGTGATAAGAAGTATTTGAATCACATGATCCATCAGACACATGAAGAACGAAGACTCTCAAATCTTAAAGGAAAGCTCTTGCATTTTAAAAATGTCTGGGAGGAGCTTGAAGGTAAAATTAACTAGGTGGTCAAGTATGCTAAAAGAAGTAATAAAAATAGTTTTTCCAGAAAAGTTGAATTGCCTAGCTTGTGGTGATGAATATACCATCCAATCGGATGCTTCCTATTTTTGCGAGAAATGCATCACAGAATTACAGGTGCCTGAGGATAGGTGTTCAAAATGTGACCGACCAGTTGAAAGAGTCTATTACCAACTGGGATTGTACCAACACAAGTGCAAAGCATGCCAAGAACAATTTCATTACTATACAAGACACCTGTCTTGTACGAGATATGAAGGTACTGCCAAGAAGTTGATTATGGATTTTAAATACAAGGGCAAGGTGGAAAATGCCAAGGGACTTGCTGAGCAGATGTATAGAAGGTTGCAATCTGAGAGCATACTAGATCAAATCGAGGGCATTGTACCAACACCTATTCATTGGACCAGAAGGTGGATGAGAGGCTTTAATCAAAGTGAGTTGATAGCGAAAGCCCTCAATGATATGCTTAAAAACCAGGTTGAAATCATCGTGTTAAAGCGCTGTAAAAAGACGAAAAAATTGAAAAACCTTAATAAAGA
>NZ_JBVBZF010000411.1:0-2784 GCF_057447755.1 Fusibacter sp.
AAGAAATACACAAAGAATCAACCTACTAATCGAGAATGGTTGGAAAAAAGCAAAGACTTTACTTTCAAAACAACATTACGAGCTATTTATGAGTCCTCAGACCTTCATCGAACGCTATTCTAGTTTACCATGTACCTTTATACACGGTGATTATCGCCCTAACAATATTGGTTATAGCGAAAAAAATCAAGTTATTACTTTAATTGACTTCGCATTTAGTGGTTTTGCACCATGCACTGTTGACCTTTTCTGGTATATCGCAACGACGACTTGGTTGGGTGTCGATTACGAAGAAACCATAGATCTTTATAGAACTGAACTCGAAAAGATAATAGGCAAAATCTCTGAACCCCTATGGCATTCATTATTGGAGATTGGCATCTTTACGGTTTGCTGCATGCAACTTTGGGAAAAAGCACTTGATTATGATAAAGATCCTTCTGATTTTATGTTCTGGATTAACAAACTAACTCAAATCTAATTGGACATACTTTCTTGTGATAATCGCATGAGCATAAGTTGCCTTGTGCCTATCACCGCCTAGATAGTGACCTTCTTTTATTATCCCATTTACAACTATCAGTTTTATAGGTTTTGCTTCTGATTTCCAATCGACCTCACTACACTTTACGCCCTATCCATTATGTTTATATGATAAATTAAAACGACTAGGACAAACCCCTTCAGATTTATTCTAGTCGTTAATTTATGGGTGATTATTTTTAATCAATCACCTATGTGGATAGGTTAAAGACCATTTCCTATACCTTCTCACCGCAAGTCGTGCAAAACTTTGTTTCAAAGCCATTTTTTGAACCACATTTTCCGCAGAAATTAGGTTTTATATCTGTTTGCCCGCTTTGAGTTCTGAAAATTTGATCACTGGTTTTGTTGCCAGACGACTCATTTTTTCCTTTATTAAAGAGTTCTTTAAATTTACCAGAAAGGCCACAAAGTTTATCGTATAAATCATAAGAGATTTCTGTTGTTTCTGCAACACTCATGTAAGTCGTCATCATGTTTATCATTATGTAACTATCGATAAAGGCAAATTTAATTACCCAAACGATCATGCATGCTAACAAAAAGGCTATGAAAGCACTCCAATGAAGCGCTTTAAATATAAATCCAATTGCAAGGAAAGCGAGAAATGTTAAAACCACAAGGATTACAAGAACTTTAAGCATTGTTACTGCAGCACTTTTAAGTAATCCTTTCCAGTTTTGAGCGTATATAACAACACCATCTGCCGCACTTTCAAACGCACCCTGTTCTGCTTTATAAAATGTATAACCCAGGCAGCATTCATCAACATATCCAAGTGATATGGACACAAAGAATTGAGCTAGACTTGTGACAAATCCAATCCCTGGAATAAAATCAAGTGCGCCACTCATTTTCTCAATCCCTCTTTGTACTTGTTTGACAGATGCCGTAACCAAATTGTCTATGACAAAAAACGCATTTGAGGTTACGAAACGCTCAGTAACTTTCTGCTTACCATAGTCTACTTGATTTTCAGGAATTACACCTTTAATGACAGCTTCAGAAACAACTGCAACATGACCTGCTTTAACCATATAACCCATATAGTGCATGATAAAGAAGCGTATTGCACCAGTACCCGACAGCCATATAAAGAAGGTTATTATTAGGCCATTACTTCCAAATAGCCAACCGATTCCTTCAAGTACTGCCAAAAGAAGCAAAGACAATCCAACGGTAGTAAGCCCTAATACCAGTCTAGCCATATTAAACGGCATGGTTTTATTATATATCTCTTTAGCGTTCATCTTGATTCCTCCCCTATTCAACTTTAGTCCCGCATTCACCACAGAAAACGGACTCATTTATCACAGAACTACCACAACTAAGACAAGTTTTCATTTGCACTGGCTCTGGGATTAGACTGCCTCCACATTCTCTACAAAATTTATTTTCGTCGCTGTTATTGCAGCCACACGAATTGCACTTTACCCCCTGATTCTGATTTCGCTCATTTATTCCCTTTCGCTGGTTTTCTAAATTTTTTACATTTTCCACATGGGCGTCGACCCTTTTCATTAAATCCAGAATCTCATCATTAAACTGAACACCCGCCTTGTAGTCCCCATAATAAATTTTACCAATTTCAGCCAAAATATCAGTGACTTCAGCCTTTTCTTGACTCAGCCTACTGTTTATACTGTTGCTCTCAATTGCATCACTGGTTGCATCACCTATACTTTTTGCTAAAGTATTCAGCTTATTAAAAAGTGACATTAATTTTCCTCTCTTTCATCTTTTTTACTTGAAGCGCTTTAATTCGTTGCAATAATGCTCGTGTCTTATCTTCAGCAGATCTTGTGTCAGCTTTTTAACAAGTCAACAGAACTAGTTGTAATTATACACTTTTTAATAATAATAATATATGGCTCTGATGTTTGTCAATGTATTTTATGTAATATTATTCCATTTTTAATTGTTTTTCAAATTTACCACCATAAACGCACCATGAACGCTCAATTATTAACTTGGCTATGCCACCCAATATTTTATTGTTACGGTGAGGTCTTCACATAATCATACTTTTTCAGCAGGCATCCTATAAAAATGCCGTCACTTATTTATATAAAAAAAGCCCTGAACAAATTTTATGTCCAGGACTAATTATAATAAGATTGATTATTTTACGATGTCTATTATATCCACCAATTACATTTCTTCAACTGCAGTTTTACCAGCAATTCTACCAAAGGTAAAGATATCGGTAAGTGCATTACCGCCAAGACGGTTGCCTGCATG
>NZ_JBVBZF010000412.1:0-2777 GCF_057447755.1 Fusibacter sp.
ATTTCTGATGTTTTTTTTAACACCTGATCGGATGAATCAATTAATTGCTGTTATTTCAAAAGAAGAACTTTTTGAAGACCCAACTGATTTAATCATGAACTATCTCATTTCTGTTAGCCAAGTCTATTCATTGAGTGCACAGCATTTTACAACGTATTATCTACTTTCACATGGTGGTGTAAAGTTAATCATTTTGATATTATTATGGCAGAAAAAATTATGGGCATATCCAGTATCTTGCTTAATGTTTTTAGTTTTCATCATTTTCCAAATGCAGAGGTTTATGTCAACTTATTCGTTTGTATTACTCTTTCTATCATTTTTAGATGGGTTGATGATCGTATTAACGATTTTGGAATATAAAAATATTCGAAATATAAAAAATGAGCCCTCGGATTAATGTAATAACCAATAACCATATGAAACCCCAGTGTGATGGTGAACTCTGGGGTTTTTCATTATAGATCATTAGCTCTCATACAGCTTTGAGCAAGAATATTCAACTTGCGAAAAGCGGTTAGATGAGAGTGGTAACGGCAAAACAGGGTTTTGGCGTTAAATGATTGTGGTATCATAATGAAGCAAAAGAACCTATCGCTATTAAAAAGATAAGATTTTAATATTCGCCCTTGATTACGAAGAATGACCCTCTAATCGTGCCCGCAAGTTTGGACTTTTGGCGTGCAAATTTAAATTTATCTTGGAGTTCTGTTGGAATTTTCATACCATCGGAAAGTTTAAAGCCAACAGCCCGTTTCTTTGGATTGTCAATTGTGTACATGACATTTACAACGAGTCCATCTTCATAAAAAACGTAGGTAAACTTGATGTTTTCCACCTGAAAGCTAGAAGTTTCAAGTGGTCTTGAACTAAAAACGATATCGCGTTCAGTTTTTAATATATGGTTGACATACTCAAGTGCTTCTCTGCTTTCATCGACCGAGAGCACAGTGAAAGCATGGTTGTACTTGGTATTAAAATAGCGGGCTTCGTTAGCGCGTAGTCCTGCAAGTGCAGTTTTCATTGGTGATGATTCAAGCCCGACTGTAGAGACTTCTTTAAAGTCAACAAGATATGCCATTTTAACCTCCTCAAAAGACATTTAAATCATGGGCATTGAGCAAAGATTCTTGAAATTACCCTGTTCCTACCTTCACGCTTTGCTTGGTACAAGGCCCTATCTGCGTCAACGATAAGTTCCTGAGGTCTCATGTCATACTGTGGAATTATGGTTGAGACACCAAGACTTATGGTCACGTATGGATTTGCGTCAGAAAAATCATGTGGAATTTTTAGGTCTAAAACACCCTTGCGAAGGGCTTCTGCTAGTACAACCGCGTCTGAGTTCGTTGTGTTGGGAAGTACGCAAATGAATTCTTCACCACCATATCTGGCAATGATGTCAATCTTTCTCTTGATGCAGACTGAAAAGCTGTGAGCCACATGTTTTATACATTCGTCTCCAACCTGATGGCCATAGTGATCATTGAAGGCCTTAAAATTGTCTATGTCGATCATGATAATGGATAGAGGTGATTGATCTCTTAAATTGTAATGCCAAGTCATGCTAAAGTGTTCATCAAATTTGCGACGGTTGGGAAGCTCGGTGAGTGTATCTGTATAGGAAGAATTTTCAAGCCAATCCCTATAACGTTTGAGCTCAATATGTGTATTAACACGTGCAGTGACCACAATTGGATTAAAAGGTTTTATGATATAATCAACTGCTCCTGCCTCAAAGCCGGCAACTTCTTCCATATCTTCAGATTTTGAAGTGATAAAAATAACGGGTATTTTTTTATAAAGTTCATGACTTTTTAATGTACGACAAACTTCATACCCATCCATACCAGACATGACGACATCTAATAAAATTAAATCAGGTGGTGTACCTGAACTCACAACTTGAAGTGCTTTCTCTCCTGATGTGGCAATTTTTATGTGATATTTTCCGCGCAGTAGTTCACCCAAAATACTGAGATTTTCAGGCATGTCATCTACAATTAAAATTGTGCTTTTACGCATTTCTAGATTCATACCAATTCTCCTTTTCGAATACCAAGTGCTTTTAACAACTCTAAAAAGAGTGCTAATACCTGATCATAGTCAAAGGTCAAGAGTGTCTTATTTAGTTCCTGAATATTGTGAGCGAAAATATCCTGATCAATTTGATTTAAAAACGTTTCTAAAGTAATGGTTACTTCATAATCCATGTCTTTAAGTTGTTGGATGATAAGGGTTGACAAACTACTTAATTGACTTTGATTGGTTGCATCTATACGATTGGCAAGTTCATGCCTATGAGTTGTGCTATGCTTGATACGTGCAAGTTCATAAACCGCTTTAAAATCTGAAACTGCCATTTTTAACTCATTGAACAATACCTTGGCAGCCTTTAAGTCAAGTGTCGTGTTCATAATCTTATCAAGTGAAAACAATAACTGACTTATTCTAATAAGTGACAGATTTGCAGATATTCCCTTAAGAGAATGTGACAGATATTTGATGCCATCTATATCGTTTTCTGTAAAATGATCTTCTAAAGTCATGATTTGTTCGTCAATACGGTCAAGAAATGAGTCTAAAGTTTTAAAGTAAAACATGGGGTTGCTGTTTAAACGATTAATACCATCATAGAGGTCAATCTCACTGGCATTCAACTTCGAAATATCTATAAAATCGCTGATATCCTCGCGTTTATTTTCAATGGCTTTTTCTGAAACGAGAATATCGTGTTCAAGATATTTAGATATGGTTTCAATGAGATGACGTGGATC
>NZ_JBVBZF010000413.1:0-2728 GCF_057447755.1 Fusibacter sp.
ATGCACCGAATGTTCAACATATTTGCTTTAATGCTACTTTGGTGGAACGAGAGAGTAGCTGATAGAAGAAGATTTTACATTCAAGTTGAATTGCAAACTATTTTCTTATCCTTTAAAATAGGAAGAGGTGTAATAATACGATTCCGGGGGGGAACAGAGCATGAAGAAAATTATTATGTTTTTAATTTTAGTGATTCTACTATTATCAACAGCATCTTTTGCAACAACATATGATGAAAGTGAGATTGAGTCCATTGCAGAAACAAAAGGGGATCGATCAACTGTATTTTTTAAAGACATGAAATCCATGGGCTTAACAGATGGAAACGGAAAGTTGATTCCTTTAGTGAGAGCCTATAGTACGATAGTATGGCAAGATGAAATATATGATCATTTTGTAGTGGAAATAAATACCGGTAAGATAGACAGTCAAGGTATAAGTATTTTTAAAGTGGGTGTGATTGATAAAAACGGTAAAGAAATATTTGAACCTGTTTATGATAGAGCTATGATTGTGAGAAATAATCGTGTTGTGCTTAGAAATAATACAAGTGGATTAGAAGGTGTTTACTCATATGATGGAACTCCAATTATTCCTATGGAAGCTGGCTACAATGAGATTTTAAGATTGAATGGCTGGGCAGTAATCGAAAAACCAAAACCCTATTATTATAATATTGATTACAATCTGTTTACCGTTCAAAAAGGAAATAAATTTGGTATCCTCGATAACAATGGGAAAAAAGTGACTGAAATTGATTATGATATGATAGATTCACATGTAATTGATGCAATAGGTTTATTGCGTGTCAATAAAAATGGTCTATATGGGTATATAAATAAGCAAGGAAAAGTAGTCATACCATTAGTTTATAAAAATATTTACTATGACAATGGCTATCTTGTGGCTCAAAATGATAAAGTGAAATTTGCCTTGTTGACTACTGCAAACAAAGTTCTTTTACCTTTTGAATACGACAGAATTTTTATAAGCTCTGATAAGAAAATTTATGTGGATCAAAATGAAAAGAGATATGAATTTAATCCCAAAACCAATACAAAGACATTTGTGAAAAATCTAGAGTATGACCCTTTAGTTTATGCTTCATATCCTTCAAGTTGGGCTGAAAAAAGTATTAAAGAATTGAAAAATACTGGACAATTCAAGAGTGAATCCTTTAATGCTTATCAGAAGAATATCACAAGAAAGGACTTTATTTATCTTGCTGTAAGAATTTATGAACTCTTTGATGGAAAAGAAATCATACCTGATCCGTCTATCAGGTTTAATGATACGAGTGATATATACGCATTAAAAGGTGCAACAATCGGTATAACCACTGGTGTAGGAAATGGAAACTTTGGACCAAATCAAGAATTAACAAGGGAGCAGTTGGCAGTAATGATGATTAATACACTGCAGCTTGGCAACTTGCATTTATCGGAAAATGCAAACTATTCATTTGAGGATGAGAATAAGTTCTCTGCCTGGGCTAAGGAAAAGATATATCTTGCTAAAGCAAATGGTATTATCAGCGGCACAGGTAAAGATTTGTTCAATGCTCAGGGTCAAGCGACAATAGAACAAGCACTTGTCATTACAAATCAAATTCTTAAAAACAATATGGGGAAAGAGTGGAAGGCAAATGGTGATGGTCACACCATTGAATTGCCAGTTAGTTCAGTGGTTTACGCGGATAAAAAAATAGAGGATTTGCAATGGGGCAAGGTAAATGTGGCAGAAAATCAGGTATTAATTGATGCACTTTCTAAATATGGAAAGGTTGATGCACTTGCACAAGATGCTAAAATTATACCTAATAGTATTGGAATCACATATTATTATGATGGTAATAGACAGAGATCATCTTCAGATATGTCAATTTACTTTCCCAGTGAAGGTGTACTTAAAATTACTTTAAATTCATATGATGAAACCATCAAAGCTATTATTAAGGACTTTATGTATATTAGTTTTGGAGAAGCGTATATTAAAGACACTTTAAATAGAATATTTGCAGACATTGAATCTACTAAAATAATCAAGAACTCAGGCAATATATGGTATACAACTCAAGATCTTAGTGGTAAAACAGTGATATTAGAAAAGACAAAAATTGAGTATAACGAAGAAAGCTTCTTTGAAATCAAGGTGTTTTATTAAAAATTCTTCCTTTTACGATGAAGTTGTTAATTGGGTGGTCTATAAAATTGGTGTATATAATTTAAAGAATATAGGTGGATAAAAGAATATAAATGGATTAATGGGTATAAATGGATTAAAGGATATAAAAGGAGGAAGACATGTCATTTCAAAAAATAGATAAAGAAAACAGTGAACGTAAAACAGGCCGTAATTGCATCATGGTGTATGGCTATAATGAATCAGACTTAGACCTAATTGATACTTGCCGTAAAACAGCTGGCATAGATGAAATGATCCTCATCTTAGAATCAGAGATTGAATGGCTATTGGAAAGGTTACTTGAAAAAGAAGCTTACAGTCTATCAGGTTTTACGCTTGATACCCAGCCATCACTGGTTAATACAATCATCTTTAGCGGTACCTCACACCTTGAACTAGATCGATTTATTGAAGCGTCAAAAACTATAGCGATTTCAAGACCTATTTTTGCAGGTACAACGCCAAACAATTTAGGCTGGCGTTTTGAAGAGCTTGTGGATGAGCTCATAAAGGAAAGGGAAGAAATAAAGAAAATGAGAGCAC
>NZ_JBVBZF010000414.1:0-2699 GCF_057447755.1 Fusibacter sp.
GATTTGTACAAGGCAGGGCATATCCGTCACTACCTCTTAAAAAGTCATTTAAGTGATTCTATTTTACACTTTAAAAAACAGACATGCCATAAATTTAAAGTTTTATTTGCACCTATAAATTTTGTTGCTTTTATAATGACGCTCAAAAAATAATTTGACTTACTTTACAAACATATGTTACTCTAAACATAGGTCGATGAGAAAAGAGGTCATTTATGAATATTGAACATGCAATTTTAGGATTACTTAACTATGAACCTTTAACAGGTTATGATATAAAAAAAATCATGCAATCCTCACCACTAATTTATTGGTCAGGTAATAACAGTCAAATCTACAAGGCTCTTATGGCACTAAAAGACGATGGCTTTGTGACTGCAGAATTGTTACACAATGAAAATGCACCCACTAAAAAGAAATACACCATTACAGAAAATGGGCAAAAAGAACTCTTAAAGCTTTCAAAATCATTTCCAGAGGTTCCAGAATTAAAAAAGCCATTTCTACTACAACTTGTTTTTGGAAGCAGTCTGTCTCGTGACGATATTGAAACTTTACTAAATCGATATGAGGGTGAAATTCGTGGCGTTATGCTCAACATAGACAAACAAGCGTTTCCACTTTCAGATAACCCACTGGAATGTGCCATTCGAAGTTTAACGCAAGATAATATCAACCACTTTTACCAATCTGAGCTTGAGTGGATTGATCTTTTTCGATGTGAAGTTCTACCACTTGCTGAAAACAAAGAAAAAATAAGCATTAAGGATGTGAAAGAATTGAAATATAAAGCAATCCATAAAAACAATCAAACTTATGTAATCGTCACAGAAGGGCAAATCCAAACTGAAAAAGACGGGCTGACTTTAGTCTCTGCTTGTGCAGAGCACAGTGCAAATCTTTTAATGCTACCAGCTGCATGTTTTTCAGAGGATGCCTTAAATTTATCCACACGAATTCTTGGTTTAGTGGTTCAGAAATTTGTGAACTATAATATCAAGACCGTGGCTACTTATAATGAAAATGAAGTCTCAGACACATTTAAAAAATTTCTATCAGAAACAAATCGCGGTCAGGCCTTTAGAGTTTATAACAATCTTGAAGAGGCTGAAAATTGGTTATTAGGAGGTAATTAACCATGAGTTCTATCTATAAATCAGAAGAAGGCAAACAAAAAGTCTTTAGCACTTATAAAAGCATATTGGCAGAGTGGCCAGTTGAAAACAAACAGTATCATGTGAGTACAAGTCACGGCGATACTTTCATTATCGAATCAGGCAATCCATCCAATCCACCACTTTTACTTATTCATGGGAGTTTATCCAACTCTTTTACTTGGTTCAGTGACATACCTATTCTCAGCAAAGACTATCATGTATTTGCAGTCGATATTATTGGAGAAGCCGGATTTTCAGCAGAAAGCCGCCCAACCTATGAAAGCGGTGCCTATGAGGTTTGGTTATCAGATGTGATTTCTGGCCTTGGCCTTGACAAGTGTTCTATTGCAGGGATTTCTCTAGGCGGCTGGATGGCATTGAGATATGCAAGTGTTTTTCCAGAAAAGGTCAGTAATTTAATCTTACTCTGTCCAGGTGGCTTGGCAAAGCAAAGACGTGGTTTTCTAGTTCGCATGCTCTTTAAAAAAATCTTTTCTCGAGATGATGGTTCTGATTCCGTTTTAGAAGTACTCGGTATACAGGAAAAAGATCCTGAGAAAATTGAGAAAATGAAAAGCGCACTTGATTTCATAATACTCATCACCCAAACAGAAATTCCGAGGTATGCACCCCTTCCTGTCTTTGGTGAGAAAGAGCTTAGTAAATTAAAAATGCCTGTGCTGGTTGTTTTCGGTGAAAATGATATGCTTTTAAATGCTGAAAAAAGTATTGAAAATATAAAGAAATTCACGCCACATGCCAAGGCACTTCTATTGTCTGGTGTTGGTCATGCCGTCCTTGAACAAGGTAGTCGTATTAGGGATTTTTTAAGAGAGAACTAATATCTTGTTGCTTGTGTTTACAAAACCTCATGAACTTTTACCATTTCATGAGGTTTTTATTTATAGTGCTAATTAGTATACAATAATCCTTATATGTAGTTATAATCATTAATTTCCTTTCAATTATTTCTCATCCCCAGAAAGATCATCTTTCATATCTTCGTCTTCATCAATATCTTGATCATCATCTTTTTCAAGTGCACGGTCAACCTTTAGGATCAAATTATCCCATTCTTCCTTAGTGTACGAATCGTTACCAATTTGATAGGCTGTTTCAGTTTCTCCATTCTCTAGCTTAACTTTTATTTCACGAACTTTGTTTTGAATAATGTCTATAAGTGCCAACCTTGTGGTCTCTCTTGATGTATCAATTTCATAATCATTCTCCTCATCACGACGTTTTGTCTTTTCTGAGAGTAATTCTATGAAGTCATTACTTGATTTAGATTCGGCTTGATAGCCTAGACTTCCATTTGTAGATTCAAAAGCATTTGATTTTATTGAAGTTATCATTTTCGACCTCCATTTTGAGTATTTTTAAAAACACCTTTCATTGATAGTAACCTACACATAAAGTTACTTTATTACTTAAATTACTTTATTACTTTATTGCTTTATTACGGATCGCATACCTAGCATGGTCTTCCCATACACCATTTATTCTTAAATATTCAATTCCTAAGCCCTCATAATTGAAACC
>NZ_JBVBZF010000415.1:0-2684 GCF_057447755.1 Fusibacter sp.
GCATTGGTCGTGGACATATCAAAGGCATTGTCAAATCAAGCTCGCCTAGAGATCATTTTATTTATTGGTACGCATCGCGATTGTAACAACAGTGATTTGGTGAATCACCTCCCCCTTGCACAGTCCACAATATCTCAGCACCTAAAGGTACTTGAGCAAACAGGAATGATTATTACAACACCAGAAGGACAATCCACAAAGTATGCGCTAAACAGAGAAATACTCGAATCTTATCGGGCATTAATTACAATGCTATTATAGGTTGTGATCATTAAGCGCATCATTCAAGGACAAAATTTAGGCACCCCATGGGTGCTATTCTCAAAATCTATTTATCGTAAATATACGATTAAAAGGAGGCTTTATGAAAACGGAAGTCATCAGAGTCAGCATTTTTGTATTTGAACACCTCTTACATGTTTGGCCGCTTCTACTAGCAACGTTGCCACTGGCAGTCATTATAAGACAACTCAATATGAGTGAAAAACTCAGTAATTTACTAACGAAAAACATTTATCTTTCAATAACAATAGCAACCCTGATTGGTGCGATCTCTCCATTCTGCTCTTGCTCAGTCATCCCCATTATTTCAGCACTATTGATTGCTGGCATCCCACTTGCCCCTATAATGTCTTTCTGGATTGCATCACCCTCAATGGACCCTGAAATATTCTTTTTAAGCATTGCAAGTATTGGTATGCCACTTGCCGTTTCAAGACTCATTGCAACCTTAGTTATGAGCTTATCCGCAGGACTGATTACACACCTACTCCTCAAGAAACAATTTATAAAATCTGATTCCTTTTTAAAAATTGAACCTCAGACGTGCTCAGAGACTTCAGGATGTGACAGCTGTCCACCTCAATCTCAAGTGACTTGCTGTACGCTTTACACCGATGATTTTAAGATTGTGGACACTGCCCTTGCAATTAAGACCACTAAAGCATTTGAACTGGATTTCAGACGACTTGGTAAAGATAGTCTAGAAGCAATCCTATTGGTAACGCGTTTTCTAGTGATTGCTTATATTCTCGAAGCCATCATAAAATTTTATCTACCGCCAGAATTCATCAACTTACTGGTTGGCGGTAGCCCCCTAGTCTCAATTTTTAAAGCCAGTCTCGTGAGCATTCCCCTATACACAACTAACCTTTCAGCACTTGGCATCGTCGCAGGTCTCATGGACCACGGTATGTCTCAAGCAGCAGCGCTTTCATTTTTAATCGGTGGTGCTACGACGACTATTCCAGCCATGTCAGCCGTTTACGGCCTCGTTAAAAAGCCCATTTTTTTGTTATATCTCGGGTTTGCAGTGGCTGGATCGTTAATTTCAGGGATCGTGTTTGCCTTGGTCTTCTAAGACAAAAACTGGTTTTACCACATCTAACCGCTTTGAACATTCTTGCTTAAAGCGGGATGTAAACTAATGATCTATAAAAAAAGCAATCCGACATCACTTAAATCGGATTGCTTTTATCATATATTTTACTTTCATAGCCTTATAGATTTATAGATATAAAGCTTTATACTTCATAGCTTTATATTTCATAGCTTTATAGTTTACAGTTTGTAGCTTTATGGTTTGTAGCTTTATAGCTGATCTTTTGAAAAAATCATGAGTAGCTTACCACTTCTAAAGCTTATTTGAGCGGTCTCCTTGATAATTTCATTGCTAATGCCTACCGTCTCACCCATTTTTACCCTTGCCTCATTTAATGGGTATTTGAACCCTTTGAGGGTAATCCCCTCAGTTTCTTGAGTTATGGGAATAAATGAAACATACTTAAAATTCAAATCATCTGGATTTAATACATGCCTAATCGGACCTGTCAAAAGCTCCATTTGATTTCTATTATCAATCATGATAATTCGATTTTGCTCACTTGCATATCGATTTAGGAGAAAAATTGTACCCATCATATGATCTAGTCTTCCACCAAATGCGCCAACAACCAGTATAAGTTCACAATCCATTTGACTTAAAATTTCAAGGGCAAGTTCTGAATCAGTAAAGTCCTTCTCTGGTAAATATTCTATCCATTTAGCGTCAGGGTATTCTTGCTTAATCCCATCTGTATTCAGTATTGAATCAAAGTCTCCAATGATATGTGTCGGAACGACATCAAGTGCGCGCAAATGAGTCACCCCACCGTCTACACCAACTACAATATCAGGCGTAGAGGTCCCAAAAATCCTTTGAATTTGTTTCTTTAGGGTCTCATGTGATTGATATTCTCCATTGAGAACCACAAGCGCTGAGGGTCTCATTTTATCGCATCCCTGAAAGCCTGAACCGTATCCTTTATGCTTTCTGTATTGAAAATTGCAGAACCTGCTACAATGACATTTGCGCCAGCATCTACAACCTCTTTGACATTGTCGAGTTTGATGCCACCATCCACTTGAATATCAACATCAAGCCCCTTTTCATTGATCATGGCTCTTAGTCTCGATATTTTATCGGTCATCGTCTCAATGTAACTCTGACCACCAAAACCAGGATTGACAGACATGATTAGTACCATATCCACATATGGCAAGACCTCTTCAATGGCAGAAAGCGGTGTTCCTGGATTTAATGTCACACCTGATTTTATGCCATAGGATTTAATCAATTGAAGGGTTCTGTGAATGTGTGGGCATGCTTCTATATGAACATTTAAAAGGTCAGCGCCTGCTTTAAC
>NZ_JBVBZF010000416.1:0-2652 GCF_057447755.1 Fusibacter sp.
AGAGCAGAACAAAATATGCGTTCCTCGTTTTTATATTTTGACCCCCATACCGGGCACAAAATTTTTTAAAGAAATGATGGCAGAAGGTAGAATTTTATCGGATAATATCTATTCCTTTGATGGTTGCAAGGCAGAGCACTTGCCGAGAAACATGTCTCCTGAAGCACTGACCAAGGCCTATTGGGAACTCTATAATGCCCTCTTCTCTTATAAGTCCATCATAAAAAGGACGATTTTGAGAAGGGATTTCTTTAAGAGACCCCTCAACTATTTGTTTTATACAGGTGTCAACCTGTTTTATAGGCGCCATATTAAAAAGGGGATCACACCCAATATTTTTTAAAGAGAATAAAAATAAAGAGAATAAAATCAAAGAAAATAAAATTAAAGAAAATAAGATTAAAGATAACATAATTGAAGATAGCAGAGTTTGAAGACAACTTTGAAGACAACTTTGAAGACAACTTTGAAGATTACTTTGAAGACAACTTTGAAGATTGCTTTGAAGTCAAATTTGAAGACTACTTTCATGAGATAAGTTAGGAGCTTTTATGAGAATATTATTGGTTAGACCCCCGAGAATAAAACAAGCAGTTACCCTAAGTGATTTTATGTTTTCCGAACCCTTGGGTCTTGAAATGCTCTATGCTTTACTTTCAGATGAGCATGACGTTGAGATTTTTGATATGATGTGCGACCCAGAGCCACTCGCTGAAAAATTGAATGGCTTCAAGCCAGAAGCAGTTGCCATTACAAGTCTCTGTATAGATGTCTTTGCTGTGATCAAAATCGCAGAAGGCGTAAAGGCATATGATCATTCAGTCCATACCCTTGTGGGTGGCACCCAGGCCTTGCTCAACCCATCTGCCTTTTTTCATGAATCCGTGGATTATGTCTTTAAGTTCACCACCACACAAAATGTCAAAGCCTTTTATGAAAATATTTCTAAGGGCCTTTTAGCGTTTTCACTTGAGGGTGTACTGGCTAGACGACTTGATTATGCGGGACATGACCTAAAAGGCGTCAATGAATACATAATACCAGATCGAAGATCCACTGAGAAATACAGAATGCATTACTCTTACTTTGGGTATAAGCCTGCTGCGATTATGCAAATTTCACAGGGCTGTAGCAAGGCCTGTATGTTTTGTTTGCGGTGGCGGATAGAAGGGCATGAGGAGGTTGACTTTGATCTTGAATCTGTTAAGCGAGATTTGCTTGGTATAGAGGAAGAGACCATCATGCTCTATGACAACGATATTATGGGGTCGGAAAAACGAATTGTCGAATTCTTGGATTTGGTTGAAGCACTTAATTTAAAAAAGAACTTCATCGCATATGCATCAGTGGATGGCATCCTTAAAAATGTGGCATCTTTAAAAAGGTTCAAAGCACTAGGATTAAAGGCCTTGCTTGTGGGCTATGAGACCTTTAGTGAAGCTGAAATGGTCTATTATACTAAAAAGGCAACCACTGAAGATAACAGGGCAGTGGCTCAACTCCTCAAAGAGAACGGCGTAGATGTTTGGGCATCATTTATGGCCCATCCAGATTGGACTGTGGGGGATTTCAAAGCTTTTAGGAAGTATGTCAAGGGGCTTTCGCCTCAAATTTCAAGTGTCAGTCCGCTCACACCCTTTCCCAACTTGCCCCTTTATAAGGCATACAAGGAAAGACTTATTTTCAGTCCTGAGGATTATGAAAAATGGAGCTTCGGTCAAGTGTCCATTAGACCAGGGAATATGACCTTGAGACGCTATTATTATCAGATGCTCTTAACGAATTTGTACATTAACCTCAGTCTCAATCAGTCCACAGAAATGTTAAAGCGATTTGGCCTTAAGAATATGACAAGACTGTGTGTGGGCTCCTTTAAGGCATCTGTACGGTATATTAGGTTAATGGTAAATGCCAATAGCTAGTTTTGAACGGTGTAAAATATAAAGCCTACAAAGGGCATATGTCAGACGAGATATTGATTTTTATAACAAAGCAGTAAATCTGTACCTTAGGAGGCAGAATGGAAACAAAATACTATAATAAAACGATAGAAGAAATTAAAAAATTATTGAATACGACCCCAGAAACCGGATTGAATCAAGAGGGTGTAAAGTACGCGAGAGAAAAGTTTGGAAAGAATGCTTTAAAGGAAAAAAAAGCCAAAACCATTTGGAAAATGATTTTTGAGCAAATTAACGATTTTATGATCCTTATTCTGATTGTTGCCGCGGCATTATCCATAGTGGCAGGTGAAGTCGTTGATGGGGTTGTTATCTTAGGGATCGTGGTCTTAAATGCTCTTCTTGGCATTACCCAAGAAAGGAAGGCCAATGATTCATTGGCAGCCTTAAAACGAATGGCAGCCCCAAAGGCAAAAGTCATAAGAGAGGGAAATATCAGTCTAGTTGATGCTGTAGACCTTGTACCAGGTGATGTGGTTGAGGTAGAGTCTGGTGATTATGTTCCAGCAGATTTAGTCCTCTTTGAGTCTATAAATCTGAAAATAGATGAATCGGCACTTACAGGTGAGTCTATGGCAGTTGACAAGCAACAAGGACTTATTGAGCTGGATGCGAGTATTGGCGACCGAAGTAATAGTGCCTTTATGAGTACAATTGTTACATATGGTCGTGGCAAAGGGATTGTTGTTGC
>NZ_JBVBZF010000417.1:0-2646 GCF_057447755.1 Fusibacter sp.
ATTGCCTGTGACTGCGGCATTGGAGATTATAAATACTTCGGCATTGTCTTTAAAAAATACATGGGTTGTTCTCCAAAAGAATACCTCATGGAAGTGCGGTAAATGGTATAAGCTTAAATCATCTCTAAGTTATGAGGTGATTTTTTTAATCTCATGCATTTGTACGGAATTTTATCCTTTTGTCTATTATTTTAGGTATCGAAAAAAAAGATGACTTGATATTATGAAGACATTAAATCCTAAGGGGGAATATTTTTATGAAAAAAACATTGAGTTTATTAATTTTATGTCTATTAGTCGTTATGATGACTGCATGTGGCGCTAAGCCTGCAGCAGAAGCACCTGCAGCTGAACCTGCAACAAGTGAAACTACTTCTGAACCAGCTACTGCTGAAGTCCCTGTAACAGGTGGAAAGCTAGTTGTTTACTCTCCAAACAGTGAAGGCTTAATGAATGCAACAATTCCTTTATTTGAAGAGAAATATGGCATCCAAGTTGAAGTGATTCAGGCGGGTACAGGTGAGCTTATCAAGAGATTGGAATCAGAGAAAGACGCACCATATGCTGACGTTATGTTCGGCGGTTCATTTTCACAATTCTACGCTAACGCTGACTTGTTCCAGGACTACGTATCACCAAATGATGTAAATGTAATTGAAGCATACAAAAACAAAACAGGCTATACGACAAGTTATGTATTAGATGGTAGCTGTTTAATCGTCAATAAAGGCTTACTTGGCGATATCGAAGTTAAGGGCTATAAAGACCTTCTCAACCCTGAGTTAAAGGGTAAAATCGCAAGTGCTGACCCTGCAAACTCATCTTCTGCATTTGCACAGCTTACAAACATGCTATTGGCAAATGGTGGTTATGAAAGTGATGAAGCATGGACTTTCGTAAAAGACCTTTACACTAATATCGAAGGTAAAGTAATGGGAAGCTCTAGTAAAGTCTACAAGAGTGTTGCGGATGGCGAAATGGTAGTTGGTTTAACTTATGAAGATCCATCTGCTGGTCTTGTTAGAGACGGTGCAGACGTTGAAATCGTTTATCCTGAAGAGGGAACTGTTTATTTACCTGCAACTTCAGCAATCATCAACAACTGTGAAAACTTTGAAAACGCAAAATTGTTTATAGACTTCATCATCAGTGAAGAAGTTCAAAATATCTATGGCACAACATTGACAAACAGACCTGTAATTGAAGGTGCAGAAGTAGGTAACTACTTAACACCAATCTCTGATATCTATGTGATTACAGAAGATATTCCTTATGTAAATGAGCACAAATCAGACATCGTTGCTAAGTATATCGATATCTTTACTAGCATAGAATCTAAGTAAATCAGGATCTGGGAGGACACAAGTGAGTAAAATAATTATTAAAGATGCAGTAAAAAAATATGGTGAAAACACAGTGGTTTCTGGGCTAAATGTCGAAATTGCTGATAATGAGCTTTTCACTCTATTGGGCCCTTCAGGTTGTGGAAAGACCACCTTGCTTAGAATGATCGCGGGGTTCAACTCAATTGAGGGCGGCGATTTTTACTTTAATGAAAAAAGAATCAATGATATGGCACCAGAGAAGAGAAACATCGGTATGGTGTTCCAAAATTATGCGATTTTTCCTCATTTGACTGTTCGAGAAAATGTAGAATTTGGATTGAAAAACCGTAAATACGACAAAGCTTTGATGACTGAAGAAACAGATAAATTTTTAAAGGCAATGCAAATAGACCAATTTGCTGATCGACTTCCTGAGAAACTCTCAGGAGGTCAACAGCAAAGGGTTGCACTTGCTAGAGCACTTGTCATCAAACCTGATGTTCTCTTAATGGACGAGCCGCTTTCTAATCTTGATGCTAAGTTACGTTTAGAAATGAGACGCTTTATCCGTAAAATTCAGAAAGAGGTCGGTATCACAACAGTCTATGTTACACATGACCAAGAAGAAGCAATGGCAATCAGTGATAAGATTGCCGTCATGAAAGATGGGGTTATACAGCACTTAGGAACACCAGAAGACATTTATATGCGACCTAAAAACACCTTTGTTGCGAATTTTATCGGTACATCCAACTTTGTAAACGCCACACTCGTAAATGGCAAAGTAAAATTCAACGAGACCTATCAAGTCGAACTCGAACCTATTAAAAATTTATCAGATCAATCGGTTATCGTATCGGTTCGTCCAGAAGAATTCACTTTAGCTGAGAAGAGCAATATGGGCATCCAAGGCATCATCAAGGATACCTCATATCTTGGTATGAACACTCATTATTTTGTTGAAATATCGCCAGAAAATATCGTTGAAGTCATTCAAGAATCCAAGGACAAACTGATACCAGAAAACACAGAGGTTACACTGTTTGTGAAACCTGAAAAAATAAATATATTTGATGAAAGGGGAAGTGAAAATCTTCTAAGGTGTGATTAAATTGAAAGAAAACAATAAATTTCAATTGGACATTTGGGGATTTATTACTTTAGGCGTCTTGCTACTGTATGCTTTCTTTCTGATTTATCCGCTGGGTAACTTGATGAAGCAAGCGGTTTATCACACAGATACAGGCATGTGGTCTATGGACTACTTTGTAAAGTTCTTCTCCAAAAGCTACTATTTCACAACACTATTCAACAGTTTTAA
>NZ_JBVBZF010000418.1:0-2636 GCF_057447755.1 Fusibacter sp.
TTCCTCTGTAACAGCACTAATCTCATCTACAGACTCAGCTGCCTTCTGCGAATCTACTAAGATTTCATTAATTTGCTCCACCGTTTTTTCGGATTCATTAACAACATTTTGAAGCATTCCCGAAGTACTTGAGAACATACCCGAAGTGTCTTTGATGTCATGTTGGATTTCCTTAATGATCTTGGTAATATTTTCAGCAGATTTGTTGGATTGATCCGCAAGGTTTCTAATTTCACCTGCTACAACTGCAAAACCTCTACCAGCATCTCCAGCCCTTGCCGCTTCAATGGCTGCATTTAAAGCCAAAAGATTGGTTTGATTTGCAATTTCCATAATGGTATCTGTGATGCTGCCGATGTCAACCGCTGACTTTTCAAGTGATTTAATGCGCGTCTCAATCATTTCGTAAGAGCTGAAGGTCTTTTGAACAAGGCCTGCAGTGTTCGACATCATCTCAACACCTCGTGATGCAAATTCCACATTGTTCTTGATTAGTACATTTAATCGCTCTGTATTTTGAGCAACATTCTCTGACCCCTTTGCCATTTCTTCAACAGCATCAACGACTTTACCAGACAATTTGATATCATCATGTGCCGTTTCTTTAAGCGCATCCGCATTTTGTATGATGGCTGTCATCTCTGTTTGTGATTCTTCCGAAACACTTACCAGATTTAAGGTTGTTTCATCAAGCACATTGGTTGAATCTTTTAATCTTGTAATGATCTCTTTAAAAGCTTCAATCATGATCATAAATGATCTCGCCAAATCTCCGAACTCATCAGCTCGTTTAAATGTATCGCTGTCAATTTCAACTGTAAAATCACCACCTGATGCTGTCAGAGCACTATCAGAAACTTTTTGAAGTGGTGAGGTTACATATCTTGATAATAATATAGATACAATCAATCCAAGTCCCGCTGCAACAATTAATATGCCTATGAAAAGTGTCGTTAACAAGTTAATTTCTGAATAGGCCTTTAGCGAAGGAATTTGAATGACAACACCCCAATTTACCCCTTCAAGTTCTTGATAAGATGTTAAGTAATTCTTACCATCAAATCGATATTCTGTTGCACCACTTTCTCCAGCTAAGCTCTTTTTAAAAGGTTCTAGCCCTGAAAAATCTGTATCTTTAAGTTTACTATATGCTTCCGCATTTGAATCGGCAACTAATTTACCTTCTGGACTGACAACAAGGGCTTCAAAATCTTCAGGCAATACTAAACTTTGTACAGCCTGATTAAATTTATCTAAAGATATTTCCCCTATTAGCACGCCGTTAATTGAACCGTTTCTATTATGGATTGGAATGGCTTGCTGTATGAGATATCCCTGACCATCTACATCAGGCATAATATTAGAATAGGCCATTTCGCCACTTAATGCAGCGTCAAAATGAGATGCACTTATGGGTTCCGTTTTACCAGTTGAAGAAAATACGGATTTACCAGTTGAATCATATACATCAATACTCACTAAAAGATCGTATTCATCCTGAACGTTTACAAACATGGATTTGACCAAGAGTGGTTGCATGTTCTGTACATAGTCCACTTGCGAGAGTATGGTTAAAACCTTACTTACGCTGTTTAATCTATTTTGAATCGCCGAATCCAATGTATTTAGAATGACTTCATTGTTAGAGTAAATGTCTTTCTCGACGTAGCTTCTAAATTGATTAAAAATAACGGCACCTGTTATAAATACAGGTAAAATAATACATATTACAAGAATAATAGCTAATCGCTTTCCAAATTTTGAGTTTAGCACACTCTTACCCAGCGATTTTTTTGTTACAGACTTTCCTTTTGGTTTTTTTTCTTTTGGTTCACGAGGTTTTTTGCTTAATTTAATTTTAGGTCCCCCTCCTAAAGCTTTAAATAGTTTCTTTTTCTGTTTTCCCATATTATGCCTCCACACGTAATACTCACTTATTTATCATTATAAAGGTTTTTATGTGAGAATTCAAACAAGTCAGGCAATTGTTAAAAAATAAATTTTTCCGTCGTTTTTTGTAATGTCATTATATGTCATTTATTCTTTATCCATCTGACCACCATGGCCTCAAAGGTTGTATTTATGTTTTTTAAAAGAGTTGCATACATACATTTAAACAACATTTGAGCCACCTTGGATGTCTCAAACCAATTTTTGCTGACCCTGTTTGAAATTTAACATTTTTCATCACAGCTTTCAGCTCAAATTTTGTTTTATATAATGATTTAACGTCAAAATCTAGTTTGACGTTAACGTTCTCACCTAACCGCTTTTCGCAAGTTGAACATTCTTTCTCAAAGCTGGATGAGAACTAATGATATATAATAAGAAAAGCTGACTCAGTATAGAGTCAGCTTTGTGTCTTATTACTTATTTTTAAATTAGAATCCAGAGAAGAGCGATAATAATACCCCTGCAGAAACTGCCGAGCCAATTACCCCTGCAACGTTAGGTCCCATTGCATGCATGAGTAGGAAGTTGCTTGGATTTTCTTTCTGTCCAACTACTTGTGATACCCTTGCTGCCATAGGTACTGCCGATACCCCTGCTGATCCAATAAGTGGATTTACAGGCTCTTTACTGAAGACGTTCATCACTTTAGCAAGGACAACACCTGCTGCTGTTCCGATACCAAA
>NZ_JBVBZF010000419.1:0-2636 GCF_057447755.1 Fusibacter sp.
GAGCCTAGAATTGTTGGGTCTGCCAAGATTGTATTTTTTGATGGCCTCAATAATGAAAAATTTGAATTTGTGGCGAGAGTTTAATCGTCAGATGAAACGTGGGTGAATATTATGCTTGCATATATAGAGGGAAATGCCTTTTTAATCAAGCTTCTGATTTCATTAGGGTTAATGCTTTTGAATGTCCTCTTGATTCAGTTGATGAGTAAAATCTTATTTAAAACCATTAAAAACAACAGCGTCTACTATACAACTCGTAAAAGACTTTATTATTTTAATACGGTGATCCTCCTTGTGGTAATTGTTTTGATTTGGTCTGAATCAAAACTGGATCTTGCAACCTATGTGGGCTTTATTTCAGCAGGGATTGCAATTTCTTTAAGAGAGCTCTTTACCAATATGGCAGCATGGTTGATTCTCTTATTTCAAAAACCCTATGAGGTTGGTGACCGAATCACAGTGAATGAAATCGTGGGTGATGTTATTGACATCAAAGTGTTTCAAACAGTCCTCATGGAAGTTTCTTCGCCGAGATATGGTCAGCAAAGTACCGGAAGAATCATTCATATTCCAAACAATTTTCTCTTTCTACATGGCATTACCAATGCCAATAAGGGATTTGAATACATTTGGAATGAGATTGAGGTGAGACTAACACTTGATAGTCCATGGGAGATGGCAAAGCTCAAGCTTGAAGAAATCATCAACCATCATACCCTTCATCTGTCCAGTGAAGCTGAAGAAAATGTCATTCAGGCTTCCAAACGCTACATGCTTCATTACACTAACTTGACACCCATTGTCTTTGTCAATGTAAGAGATGGCTATCTCATGTTGACCATTCGCTATCTTTGCGAACCAAGACAGGCACGTATGACCGAAAATCTCATATGGCAGGAAATTCTGGGTGCCTTTAACGAAATAGAGGAAATAAAAATGGCTTAACGAAGCCATTTAGACCATAAAATAAAAAATAGAAGATGGGGGTTATATGTTAGAAGAAAAAAGGTTTGCCGTATTAATCGATGCTGATAATATTTCTGCCAAGTACATCTCCAATGTATTGGATGAAATCTCAAATTACGGTGTGGCAACCTACAAAAGAATTTATGGCGATTGGACCAAGAGCACCTCGGCTTCATGGAAGGATGTCTTGCTGGAAAACTCGATTACACCCATTCAGCAATATAGCTACACAAGCGGTAAAAACGCAACAGATTCAGCAATGATTATTGATGCTATGGATATCTTATATTCCGGAAAAGTCGATGGCTTTTGCATCGTATCCAGTGACAGTGACTTTACCAAGCTTTCGTCTAGACTTAGGGAGTCTGCAATGTTTGTACTGGGCATGGGCGAAAAGAAGACACCAAAGCCCTTTATTGCTTCCTGTAATCAGTTTAAGTATCTTGAAGTCTTAGAGGCTTCTGAGAAGAAAACGGTTGAAGGTGATTTGGATGCAAGTGGTGTCAGCGTGGGGGATATGATGACTAGCGAAAATGGTCAGCGACTTTCATCTAAAACCAGTGAAACTAACGGCATCAATGGCAAAGGCAGTGACAGCGAAAAGAATATGACAGAGCTCAGCGTCATCAAAGCGGCAATTCTGAAAATGCTTAATGAGATCGACGAAGATGATCAAAGCATGAATATGGGTGAGCTTGGTAATCGATTGGTTAAGCGTTATCCTGACTTTGACGTTAGAAATTATGGCGATCCTAAACTCTCAAGATTCTTGCGAAAATTTGACTTCCTTGACATCCATACCAAAGGCAATAGTAAGTCTATGTGGGTACGTCTAAAGAAGGAAAGTGAGAAAGGGAAAACGACACCTGCAAAGAAAAAGCGAAATAACAGAAAAAAGCCCTTTAAAAGAGAAGCACCCAAAAAGGATGTGACCACAACTGATGAGGCATAATATGAAGCTCAAGGTATGGATTGATGCTGACGGTTGTCCAGTAGTTAAAACAGCAATTGGTATTTCAAAAGCCAAAGGCTTTGCCGTCACAGTGGTTAAAAATCATGCAGTGGTCATAGAGGACGATTATGCAGAGATTGTGACGGTGGACCTCTCTCGGGATGCAGCGGATTTTTATATCGTCAACCACATGCAGGCAGATGATATTGTTGTGACACAGGACTATGGCCTTGCAGCCATGGTGCTCTCCAAAAAAGGACGTGCCATAAATCAAAACGGGCGATTGATTACCATGGATAATATTGATTTAATCTTAGACCAAAGACATTTTAATCGATTAGACCGCATGCAAAAAGGCAAATACACCAAGTTTAAAAAGCGTTCCAAGGCAGATGATGACGCCTTTAAAACCGCATTTACGGCTTTACTTGAAGCCTAAACAAAAAGCGTTAAAACGAAAATCGTTTTAACGCTTTTTTATATAGAATAAAATTGAGCCAAGTGTTGTAATGAGGGTGATTAGACCTTAAAAAGCGTCAGCGAAAATTGCTTATGCCATTTGTTCTTGATGGGAATCATCCAGATGCCTCATTTCATTAATAATCATGATGGCTGTGACCACAGATGCAGTGAAGTCAGCAATAGGGCCTGATATCCAGACGCCAGTCAAGCCAAAGAATCTTGGCATAATAAGCAGCATTGGCATTAGGACAATCAC
>NZ_JBVBZF010000420.1:0-2620 GCF_057447755.1 Fusibacter sp.
CATCAAGGACAAGAAGACATTGTAGAATTGTTCGATGACAATGGAAATCCTGTGAAATTCAATATTATCGCGACTCTTGAGCTTGATGATCAAGAATATGCAATTCTTTCAAATGTTGAAGATGAAGACGAGGTATTGATTTTTAAAGTGACTGAAGAAGATGCAGAATTCGTTTTCGAAACGATTTCTGATGAAGAGGAACTTGAATCTGTAATCCAAGCATACAATGACTTAATGGATGAAATGGATGAAGAGGACGAAGACGAAGAATAGGAAGTTGTCGGTTCGTTTTCAATATGTTAAAATTTAAGAAAAAAGTATTGAGGTGTTAATAATGAGTTCGTGTCATGAAGCATATAAACTTAAATTAAAAGAATCCGGATATAAACTAACGCCGCAGCGTCTTGCGATTATCAATGCCATTGAAGAAAACAAAGGAAAACATCTTAATACAGAAGAAATTTATGATATCGTTAAACAAAGGAATCCTGAAATGGGACTGGCTACAGTTTATAGAACGTTACAAATGCTAGACGAGTTAGAGGTGGTATCCTCATTAAATCTCGAGGACGGTTGTGTAAGATATGAATTATATTGTGATGATGGCTCACATCATCACCATCATTTGATATGTTCAAACTGTGGTTCAGTAATAGAAGTAGAAGGAGATTTACTTGATCAACTTGAAGCTAAAATAGAAAAGGAATATGATTTTAAGATCGTTGATCATAAATTGAAATTCTATGGCTTATGTAGTAAATGTAAAAACCTTGTTTAGTGCAGGGTTTATTTTTCGTATATAAAAACTCATTGATCGGCCTTTGTCATATCACGTAAAAATTAGAGAGGTGAAATTATGACAAATCAGAAAAATACAAAAGAAACTGAAGTTACAAAAAAAACATCAACAAAAAAAGAAAATGTAAAACAAGAGAATGTAAAACAAGATCTTAAAAAAGGGGCAAATGTGAATGCTGTAGAAACAGCAGAAGGACAGAAACCTCAAGCGAAACGCAATAATTATCCAAAGAAAAAGAAACCGCCTGTTACAGCGCCAGTCGCAGAAGGTCCAGTTTCTAATGAGCCGCTTTTAAAGATTATTCCGCTTGGTGGTCTTAATGAAATTGGCAAAAATATGACTGTTATTCAATATGAAGAAGACTTGTTCATCATCGATTCAGGTTTGGCTTTCCCAGAGGAAGAGCTCCTAGGGATTGATGTTGTCATTCCAGATATCACGTACCTTAAGAAAAATCTTTCTAAGGTAAGAGGAATTGTCCTTACACATGGTCATGAAGACCATATTGGGGCATTGCCTTATGTCCTTAAGGAGATCAATGTACCCGTTTATGGTACAAGATTGACTTTGGGGTTGGTTGAAAACAAATTGAAAGAGCATAGACTCACTGATGTTAAGCTCGTGACCATCACACCTGGTCAAAAAATCAAACTCGGTGTTTTCGAAGTGGAGCCAATTAGAGTATGTCACAGTATTGCAGATGCCGTGGCTTATGCTATTAAAACGCCTTACGGCACAATTGTGCATACAGGTGACTTTAAAATCGACTTCACACCAATTGACGGACAAAAAATGGATCTATCAAAGTTTGCCAAATTGGGTGATGAAGGCGTTCTGGCTTTGTTGGCAGATAGTACCAACGTTGTAAGAGAGGGTTATACCATGAGTGAAAGCACTGTGGGTGAGACCTTTGAAAATATTTTCAAACATGCATCAGCAAGAATCATAGTTGCTTCGTTTGCATCTAACATTCATCGTCTACAGCAGATTATCAACGCAGCTTATATCAACAATCGCCGTGTGGCCTTTTCGGGTAGAAGCATGGTCAATGTGTCGAATGTTGCACTTGAACTCGGCTATTTGAAATTACCAGATGATATCATTATAGATATAAAAGACATCGATCGTTATCCTGAAAATGAAATCGTGGTCATTACCACAGGATCACAGGGTGAACCTATGAGTGCACTTGCAAGAATGGCAAATTCAGAGCATAGAAATATGGAAATTGTACCTGGTGATTTGGTTATTTTATCTTCGTCACCAATTCCTGGCAATGAGAAAAGCGTCAGTAAAATCATAAACCAGTTAACAAAAAAAGGTGCTCAAATGATCTATGAATCACTTGCAGATGTCCATGTTTCAGGCCATGCAAAGCAAGAAGAGCTCAAATTAATGCATTCTTTGGTGAGACCTAAATACTTTTTACCAGTACATGGTGAGTATGTGCATTTAGATCGCCATAAGAGATTGGCACAAGAGCTTGGCATGAGCGCCAACAACATCTTTATTTTAAGCAATGGCGGTGTTTTAGAATTTACATCGAAAACTGCTAAAATAGGTAAATCTGTACCGGCTGGGCGCGTATTTATTGACGGTCTAGGCGTTGGTGATGTCGGAAATATCGTTCTTAGAGATCGTAAGCATCTTTCAGAAGATGGTTTGATTATCATCGTTGTGGCGCTTTCAAGTGCCACTGGAGAACTTGTAAACGGTCCAGATTTAATCTCAAGGGGATTCGTTTATGTAAGAGAATCAGAGAGTCTAATGGATGGTGCAAGAAATGTGGTTGATGCTGAGCTCAACAAATGCCTCAACAAC
>NZ_JBVBZF010000421.1:0-2583 GCF_057447755.1 Fusibacter sp.
AATAATTACACTTGATTCTAAATATAAATCAACTAAAATTCATTAGGAAACACAGTAGTACAAAACCAAACTAAATATTTTTAATTATTTTTTTTAATACTTTTCCTCTAGTTGAATATGGTAAATCTTCTTAAGGTGTTCAACATGGATTGCAAACACTTGGAAGATTAACATGATTAATGACACACACAGACATACCTCTTAGGTTCACACGTTATAGTAGATGAAAGGCTATTTTTAGTTGATCACGTTGCCATTACTTGTTTTCTTCGTCTATGTATTTACAAGGCAAAGGAACATGCTTGATAAACATTAGTTAGCAGACTGATAGGATCAACGTGATCCATGACACACATATGGACACTTCTAGGTAGACACATCTTAATAGCGTCATTAGCAATGGCAGGCACTTGAATTTATTTTTGGAAGACGTCTTTTTTGACACTTACGCAGGCATCGCACTTGTTTGGAAAGACACGAGTCTTTTACCCAGGCATAGCAATAGCAACATGCATACTCATGACTATAGATAACTAGCCACAAAAGTCCCTAAACGATAAAATAGATGCTTTTTTGTTGACCATCATAACTCAATAGCATTAGGACCAGTGTTGTTAATGGCGTATGGCGCATTATGGCGCTAAGGCATACTCGAGCCATGGCGCACGGCGCACGGCGCGGCGTGCGCCATATTGAAATATGGCGCAATATTATAACAATAATAAAATAATTTATACTATTAATAAATTTCATAAAATATAATATAATTAAATTCTATATGCAAAATCTCCTATTGCAAATATCAAATGTTAAGTGAGGCAAATGTCAAAAAGCTTATAAACTACAACCATAGTCCAATCCATAATTCATAATTCATAAATATAAAGCAAAATAATATCTTAAATTCTTAATAATCAGAATCATCAAAACCCAAGTCTTCTTCTCCATGCTCTTCATCTTCTTCAAATTCATCTGACTTGTACTCAACCTCTTCTTCAATATCATTAATATTAAGTTCTTTTTCTTCTTCCTCTTCATCAATCAATTGAAACAATTGACGAGGTGCATCTGACTTAGATGGAAGAGACTTCTTGATTGTCTTAGAACTTGATGCTCCACCCTTTGTTGCCTTAGCTCGAAAATTATATGCCTCTTCTTCAATTCCTGAAGCTCGAGCTACATCACTCCAAGTCAAGTCATGACCATCATGTACAAGAGCATCCTCCTCATCACTTGCTCCGTCAACTTTCCCTAACATCCACTCATTGCTATCATCTATATTCTCCAATGAAATTGGATCAATGGTAGCCCGTGCATCATATCGGCGTCTCAAAGCCCTATTATATTTGATGTATACTAAGTTATTCAAACGGGCTTGATGTAATCTGTTTCTTTTCTTAGTGTGAAGCTGCATGAATTAATAGAATAATTAGTCATCGAACTTTAAACGAAACTTTATCACGTTATAATTAATAATTTGTAATACACTAATACATATGAAATAAAGTATACTTACTTGCTCAAATACACTCCAGTTTCTCTCACAGCCGGATGCACTACAAGTAAGGCTAAGTATTTTCATAGCAAAACTCTGTAAATTTGGTGTTGAAGATCCAAAAGAAGACCACCACTCGGCTAGTAAATAAAAAAAAGACAACTATTAAACTAAAAAATAAGTAATATACTATGATTGAATAATAAAATCATTCATTTTAAAAATTATTCATTACCTGGTGCTCTTGCACTTCTCTGTCTGATGGCTATATTCATTCCAAACAATCCTTCTGCCTTTTTATACATTGGAATCTCCTCAATAATCTTATCTTGCAAGTGAGAATTGGGCATCAGCCTTTCTATGCAATCATACAATCCCTTCATAACTTCCACATCCTTCTCCATATTAGGATTAGCATAGAAAAATTCAGGATTTAAAAAATGTCCAGCTGCATGTAAAGGTCGGTGGAGCTGAATTGACCATCTTCTATCAATTATCTCAAAAACATTCTTGTACTTCTCTTCATTGTTGGCAAAAGAGGCCATAATTGCTTCTTTAGCCCTATCCATGGCCTCGTATATGTAACCCATTGGTGGTTTATTCTCACCATCCACCAACCTCAAAACTTTCACTAAAGGTCCAGCTATCTTCATTGCATAAGCAATAGTATTCCAGAAAGAAGGCATCATCATCACACTAGCTACTGTCTTACCTTGCGCTTCTTTTGCATACTTACTCGTGGCCCATGCCTCTGAAGTGAACATTTTTTGTAAATTAGCCTTTTGAACTTGAAATCTTTTCAAAGTAAGAAAGGCGGTGGCAAATCGTGTCTTCGCAAGTCGAACCATATCTATTCCTTTAGTGAATCGTCTCATCATGTTCAACAAAGATGGCCTATTGTAAATGTAGCCATTTACCATGACCGCTCTCTCGTGTGTCTTTTTCAAATTTGGGATTTTGAATATATCCTCAAATATCAAATCAATGCAATGTGCAGCGCATGGAGACCAATATAAATGTTTATATTTGGCTTCCAAAAGAGCTCCTGATCATTTAAAAAATAAAAAGTAAGTAATCACATTATAAAT
>NZ_JBVBZF010000422.1:0-2570 GCF_057447755.1 Fusibacter sp.
AGCTTAAACATAAGGGCTAAATTGATTCCAGAAAGCAGTATAGAAATCATGTATTCTGACTGTATAAAAGCAATCTGATCATTGCTTAATCCATCAAAAAGAATCGGAATCCAAATTCCATTCAAAAGGCCAATAAAGGCAAGAACAATGATGCGTAAAACTTTGATATTAATTTTAATCATTTGATCCCCCTCCATTAGAACATGATTTTAAGACGAACTTATCCTTATGTCCGTCTAGAAATAAACGAATAAAGCTTTAAATCTAAACTAGTACTCATCATTTCGGTACCATCTGCTTGTATTACCAGCGTTATAAAATACGACATAGTAATCCATTTTTCTTATGCCCTGATTGAATAATGCATCGACTTGACTGGGCTTAACCTTAACTGGCACCTCAATTTCTATGGTATTTTCACCACGATTAATATAGTATTCCTCATTTGAAATACCTTTAAAATCAATCAAAGCCATTGTTTCTTCGTCTAGTTCTAGATCCACTTTGAAAGGGCCTTTATATCCTTTGTGACCTTTTAGGGTGAGTCTAACCTTGGCAAAACCATCATCTTCCATAAATGAAAAGGATAAATAGCTATCCTTTATTTCAATCAATTTTACATCTTCCTGTAACTGATAAAACGGGAAATTGATCACATCATGCACTACATTTGTCACTGGTGTAAAAAGGAACAAAACCACTATAAACACTAAAAACTTTTTACTTTCATACCGGTCTGAACTCGTAATCAATTTGATGAACCAAGCTAAAAAAACAAGCGTCACTATGCCAGATAGATAAAGGGTTCCTTCCCCCAAATGTATTGGTGGCACTAATACTGTGATCATGGATTTATTGCTATAAGGAAACTGATATGACAAAACGCCATAGAGTATTAATACAAGAAAAGCCTTTACGAAATTATTATTTCCCTTGCTATTATTATTGTTGTTAATCATATGTTTTACTCCAAGCTGTATAATGTATTTGCGTCCTATCGTGTTTGTCTATGTTTATCTGTGTTTGTCTGTGTTTATCTGTGTTTGTCTCTGCTTAGCCGTGTCTACTGTATTTACTAGGTCTACCTTGTTTATCTCTTTTATCGCTTGAGCTCAGTACCGCCCCATTCGATCACAGCAAATCCACTTCTCTTTTTAGGCGTCAGCCTTTGTGTTTCAATCTGAAGGTTTTTCTCAAGCGGTTTAAAAACCATAAAAACTCTAATAACACTGTCCGGCTCCGGTGTAATGGTCAAAGTTGCCTGTTCAGTGTATTCTTCATCTGGAAAGTATATTAAGTTGTAGTTATTAGATTCCATTCTTGGCAGCCAATAGACGATGAACTCATTGTATTCATGGGGTTCTAAGCCCAAATAACTCAATTTATCTCTTAAAAATTCCGCAGTATCCTCGCCCTTAACGACAAAACCTTTTTCGATATGCCACTCATAATCCGATGAGCCATCCCAGAATAAATAAGAATATTCAAGGAGACTGTCTTTTTCGACCAAACGCCCCTCTGGCGTTGCGACAATATCCCAACCATCATTGTATTTGGGATAAGTCGTCATTAATTGTCCCGAAAAATCAAGCTCAACATGAACCTCAGTCTCTACTTGAGGATACAGGTAAATTACAGGTTTTTCAGTGGGTATTTCTTCTTCAGAACTTTCTGTGTCTGTTTCCGTATCAGCATCAGAGCTGTCCTTACTACATGCAGTCATCAATACTAAGGTAAAGATAAGTAACATTATCAAAAAGGCTATAAAATATGTATGGTGCTTATTGGTGTTTCTTTTTACACTCATCTTGCATCTCCAATCCGCCTTTATTTAGTTCAGCCATTCTAAGATACCCTCTCCAAGATATCTGATGGTAGTCTTAACTTCTTCGCCATCTATTTCATAGGTCACAACATAGATATGATCCCTGCTTATTGGTTTAATATTGGTTACAATGCCACCCTTATCCGCAACCTCTCTTCTAATAAGAGATTCTATTCTGCGTCTAAAATAGCGATTGAATATGATGGCTAAGATAATGATTACTAAATAGGTTATTAGCCTTGATCCCATATTATATACTCCTTGCATATGTTCCCTTACAATTTTTTCAGGTAATTAAGTGGTGCCCATGCTTTTTTCCACAAGTTCTCTTTCTTAGCACCATAAATCCAACCATTTAAATGTTTTTCTGCCAATATGACTTCTCCAACACATAGATCAAATTCGGTTGCATCATAATCTTCTAATATGACGCCTTTGGTCGTATCCTCTTTTTTTATAATCTGCTTTGGCACCCAGCCCTCTTTGTTTTGACTTTTACAGTAAATCCAATTCGGCCAGTCCCCTTCTGAATTTGATTCTTCAATACACTCAATCACTTCATTTTTTACCAATTGAATTGGTTCATCCGTTTCAGATGATCTCTCTTTAACCACTATGTATTCACTCATAAAAAACCTCACTTCTTCGTAAAAAAAAGATCCTAAATCAGATCCTTTAAAGAACTTCATATATTTAAACCATATCATATTTAAGTGTCTATTCTATGAACTTTATCTTAGAAAAT
>NZ_JBVBZF010000423.1:0-2565 GCF_057447755.1 Fusibacter sp.
CTGTCGTATGAAATAACCTTGATACCATCTTTACCAGCTTGGTTTAAGGTATCTGAAAGCGTTGATCCATCAATTGCAGCAATTACAAGTACTTGAGCTCCCTTAGTAATCATGTTCTCGATCTGAGCAACTTGAGTTGGAATATCGTCCTCTGCATACTGTAAATCAACTGTGTAGCCTCTTTCTTCAAGAATATCTTTCATTGCATTACCGTCTTTAATCCATCGTTCAGATGATTTTGTAGGCATAGAAATACCAACATATTTTTCCCCACCTGCACCAGTATCCGCAGCAGGCGCAGCACTTGTATCAGTTGCTGCTGGCGCACTGGCATCAGCATTGGTTGAAGCAGTATTACCACTACACCCTGAAACTGATAGTACTAATAAAATTGACAACATCACTAACAAAAACTTTTTCATCATAGACCCCCCTAAATATTAGTAAGTTTAACATATACGTATTTGTACGTATAACTTATAATCAAATGATAGCACATTCCATTTTCAGTGTCAAATAAAATCACGATATTGTACGTACAAATTTGAGTGGTGGATAAATCATACAGAAAAGTTATTCAGAAGAACATCAAATAATCGTCCTAAACGATTCATTTAAATGTACAGAATATTTAATTATTATACTATGAGTATCTATTCCATTACAAGATCAGACATGATATGACTTTAGTTGAACTAAATTTTGCTTTAAGATACCTAAAGCATGATGTTATTACCCTCTGGCGGTAAGGCGCTAAAAAGCCCTTGAAGCATTCACTTCAAGGGCTTTTTTCATGTTATGCCTCTAATCTGTGAGGCTCTGGCGCTCTAACACCGAAAGAGGTTTTACCCAACAATTTAAAAACGTCAAATCTATATCTTCAGGTTTTAATGGTCTACTCAAATAAAAACCCTGCAAGTAGTCACACGCATTATCGTATAAAAAATTTAATTGGTCAATCGTTTCAACACCTTCCGCAATAACAACCAAGTCTAGATCATGAGCCAATTTAATCAAGCTACTGACAAGTATTTTCTGTGACTTTGGTTGATTAATACCATCTACAAAAGATTTATCAATTTTTAGGGTATGTAAAGGTAATTCCCTGAGATAGCTTAAGGAAGAATAACCTGTACCGAAATCATCCAAAGCTAGTTTAATACCAAACGCCTTTAATTTACTTAAAGTTCCTTTAATATATGAGTAATCATAAATAAAGACACTTTCTGTTATTTCCAGTTCTAAATGCTCAGGTTTAACTTCATATTCTTTAAGCAATGAAATCGTATTTTCATAAAAGTTCTGATCACTAAACTGACTGGCAGAAATATTTACAGCTATTTTTAAATCATCAAAACCTGCTTCATGCCATTTTTTCAATTGGATTAATGCTTTTCTCATCATGCTATACCCATAAGGGACAATAAGCCCTGATGATTCAAGTAGAGGAATAAAAACGTCAGGTGAAACAAGGCCATACAACTCTGAATGCCATCTCCCAAGCACTTCAAATTCATAGATTTTCTTTGATATGGCATCATATATTGGTTGAAAAGCCAAGTCGAATCCATCTGTGTCAACTGCTAGCTGTAATTCTTTTATCATATTTTCTTTTTGTAGAATTTCTAATCCAAACACTTCATTATAAATGGTATAAGTATTTTTCCCCGATTCTTTTGAGAATAATAAAGCGGTTTCAGCATTATTAACCAAGTCTTCATAATGATCAGTCTCCTTTGATGAATCGATCATGCCCACGCTACATGTCAAAGTATTAATGCCAGGGAAGTTTGAAATGGTTTGATTACAGGCACTTTGTATCTTGTCAAATAAATATTGACCATTATCTTTAACAGGAACAGAAGTGATCATTGCAAAACCATCACCATCAATTCTAGAAATAACGATTGCCTCTTTAAGTTCATTCTTCAAACAATTTGCTAAATCCACAATAATCCTGTCGCCTACAAGCTGATTACTTTGTTTGTTGATTAGCTTCAGATTATCAATATCCAAAATGATTAAGCCAAAGACTTTATCATTTTTTGAATACTCGACAATTATGTCCTCTAAGATTTTTTTGAATTTATATCGATTTGGAAGATTTGTCAATTGATCATAATAAGCTAATTGTTCAACTTTTTTATTCTTACAAATCAACATCTTAATTGTATCTGACAAATTCGCATTTAAGGCGAAAATACTGCGAATAATCATAGAAAGCAAAAATGCATAACTAAATATAGCGTATATCCAGAACCTATCTGAATCAAAAAAATCATACTTATAAAGAATAAAGCTAAATACCGCGTTCTTTCTTAGGACACCAATTATAATAAAGATTAAAAGACTAAAGTAGAACATAAATATAGCATATTTCTTTTTTAAATGTATGGTAATCATTAAAGCAGAAAAAAGAAAATACAACGCACCAATACCAATAAAACCCAGCACTAGAGCACTATATAAACCGATTGTATAACTGATTATTATAATGTTCCAAATTTTAATATTGTATGCAATTTTATTTCTAAAAATTGCTATACCAACCACTAAAAACAGATA
>NZ_JBVBZF010000424.1:0-2561 GCF_057447755.1 Fusibacter sp.
AAATTATTGAGAATAATTTCATGGGTGATGTTATTGGTATAGGTTAACCAACAAGGTAACTCATCAAGCGTTGCACTGTCATTCATAAATGAGAACAACTCAAAATCTTGATCACCCCATTGTACTTCCATCTTATCGAAATTTAGAGATCGTTTATCCACTCGTGCAGGCGTACCGGTCTTAAATCGTCTCAAATCAAACTCATGACCCTGTAAACTTTGAGTTAAAGCATATGAACCAGATAGGCCATTTGGACCACTCATAAGCTCTGCATCACCAATAAATATAGTGCTTCCAAGATAAGTACCTGTAGCCAAGACAGCAACATCACAAGTATATTTAGAACCTGTACTGGTTATAAGGCCTTTAATCTTTTGATCTTCTATAATAAGCGAAGTCACTTCACCTTGTTTCACAAATAAATTGTCTGTGTTTTCGAGTACTTTCTTCATTTCTGTATGGTATTGATGCTTATCGGCTTGAGCTCTTAATGAATGTACTGCAGGGCCTTTTGAACTGTTTAACATTTTACTTTGAACAAAAGCTTTATCTATATTCAGACCCATTTCTCCGCCAAGTGCATCTATTTCTTTAACTAAATGACCTTTTCCAGTACCACCTATTGAGGGATTACATGGCATCATGCCTATAGAATCTAAATTCATCGATAGAATTAAGGTTTTTACGCCCATTCTGGCACTTGCCAGTGCAGCTTCACAGCCTGCATGACCAGCGCCGATTACTATACATTCAAAATATCCCGCATCGTAAGTTCTTACCATTTTGTTTCCTCTACTTTCCTAAACAAAAATTGCTAAAAATAGTATTCATTAAATCGTCTTCAACACTCTCTCCAGTGACGTGTCCAAGATTTAAAATCGCATTTTTGATATCAACTTCAATAAAATCATATGGCATATTCATTTTTACGGCATTAAGCGCATCTGTTACATTCTTCTCAGCATCTTTAACAAGTTGTATATGTCTTGAATTACTGATAATATCCGTATGATTCATTTCAACTTCACTGCCAAAGACCATTTTTTTTATTTCATCTTCAAGGGCTTCAACACCAATTTCATTTTGAATTGAAGTCTTTATGATTGTCTTATCCTTTAAAACGTTATTAATGTAGTCAAGCTCTATCTTACTTTCTAAATCAGACTTATTGATGATAACAATTGCGTGTTTATTTTTAACAAGCTCCATAATGTCATGATCTTCCTGAGTTAAAGATTCAGATGCATCTAGTACAAAAATAATCAGATCCGCTTCGTTAAAGTAGTGTTTCGATTTTTGAACGCCAATTTTTTCAACGACATCTTCCGTTTCTCTTATACCAGCAGTATCAATCAACTTGATGGGAATACCCGATATATTCATGTATTCTTCTATAACATCCCTTGTAGTACCAGGTATATTGGTAACAATTGCACGTGAATCCTTAAGTAATGCGTTCATCAAACTTGATTTACCGACATTAGGTTTACCAACAATTACAGTTTTAAGGCCTTCTCTGATAATTTTACCAGATTTAGATCTTTCAATCAGGATTTTTAACAATCCTTGAATTTCTTCTAAGCTGGTTTCAATCTTTGAATATGTGATTTCTTCAATATCCTCTTCTGGATAATCAATAGAAACTTCAATTTCAGCCATTAAAGCAATCAGTGTATTGCGGTAATGCGTTATTTTCTCCGATAAATGACCTTTGAGTTGGTTCATTGCAATGTCAAATCCAATTTCTGTCTTAGCGCTGATGAGATCCATGACAGATTCAGCTTGTGCAAGATCTATTCTGCCATTTAAAAAAGCACGCTTAGTAAACTCTCCTTTATCGGCCATGCGAGCACCTTTTGAAAGCACTAGAGAGAGGATTTCTCTTAAGGGCATCATGCCCCCGTGACAATTAATTTCAACGATATCTTCCATCGTATATGAACCACTTGCAGGCATTTTTACCACCATAACTTCATCTACAATCTTTTGATCATTGATGATATGGCCAAAATACATTTTTCTATTTTCTAGAAGCACAGTGTTTGCCTTAAAAGGCTTGAAAATTTCAGATAATATTTGAAAAGAATCTGGCCCACTTAATCTTACGATTCCGATGGCTCCTTCTCCTATTGGTGTTGATATGGCTGTTATAGTATCAAAAATCAAATTAATCACTCCTAAATCACAATAAAAATAGGACACATGATCCTATTTATGAGTATAATGATAAACTGGTTAAATTTCAAGTTTGCAACTTCTATCTAATATTGTCGCATATCTTCATTTACCACTAATATCTTGTTTTTTTGTTATCGTTTTGTGTTACCGTTCTCATCTAACCGTTTCCTACAAGTTGAAGACGCTTGTTCTGAGAACTAATTTTATAACATTTGAGTCATCTCACGATGTCTCAAACCAATTTTCGCTGACGCTGTTTGAGGTTGAACATTCCTCATCACAGCTTTTGGCTCAAATTTTGTTATATACAATCATTTACCGCTAAAACTTTGTTTTTGCGCTACCGTTCTCATCTAACCGCTCTTCACAAGTTGAAGACTCTT
>NZ_JBVBZF010000425.1:0-2548 GCF_057447755.1 Fusibacter sp.
AGCATCTTTAACCACACCCACAAGGATGTGATCGCCTTGAATGGCTTTGATGTGGTCCAGCGCAACCTTGATGTGGTCCTTACGACCGTGGCTTTTGGGATTGTAGAAGCAGATGACAAAATCGCCATGTGCTGCGTGTTTTACGCGCTCCATAATGAGGTCGTAAGGGGTCAACAAATCACTTAAGCTAATATGGCAGTAATCATGCATAAGTGGTGCTCCTAAACATGCAGCACTTGCACTTGAAGCAGTAATGCCCGGAATGACCTTGATGACATCTTCTTCATTTGATAATTCATAAATGAGTCCAGCCATGCCATAAACGCCTGCATCACCACTGCTGATCACCGATACGACTTTACCTGTTCTTGAAAGTGCAATGGCTTCCTTGCAGCGTTCAACTTCTCCACGCATGCCGTTGCTGACAACCTCTTGGTCTATGATTAAGGATTCTATAAGTTTGATGTAAGTTTTATAGCCCACGATAATATCAGACTTTTGTATTGCTAATTTTGCCTCTTCAGACATTTTTTCAATTGCGCCTGGTCCAATGCCAATGACATATATCATAATTCAATCCTCCCAAAGGAAAAAGTACATTTTTCTTTTTTATATATTTTAAACGTAAGTTCATCTTGACTTAGTATATAAGCTGATGGTCCTGCGATCGAGCGAATACCGGTTGTTTTTTCCACAAAGTCTGAGCCTTCAAAAAAACCTGTAAATGGAGAGAGGGCAGAGGCTTCATGTGTGATAAAAGGCACATCTAGCGTTTCAGACAATTTATTAATGCACATTTCTTCTGCTTTCAACCTAACTGAGCTGATTGCCCCAATTGCGTTGATTGAAAAGCTCTCGAAGCTCAGGGCCTCAATAAGTTGTTGATAATAAGCCTTATAGGGTACCGCCTTGCGACAACCCGTACCAAGGACCAATGATTGGCTATAAAAAATATAGCAGCAATCATCATAGAGATGTTTTAGCCATTTTTCTGGTTTTCGAAGACTTATGACGACTCTTGGGCCCTGGTGATTAAAAAAGGCGTTTGTATCCTCATAGCATGTGACCGTTCGATGGTCAAATCCCTTTTTGCTGCGAATAAAGGGATCCACCAATAATCCGATCGTTTGACCTTCAACCAAGGCGGCATTTAAGGTCTTAATCACATGACGATTTTTTTCAAGGTTAATCTTGAAATGGGTCATGACTTCCTCAAATCCCTCAATACCTCTTGTGTCAGTAGCTGTGGTGATGACCGGCAGGGTCTGATGGCTGGGACTTAAGCAATCTGCAATTAAATGCGCATAGGCATTTGCCTTACCGATATGGCCTGAAAGTAGGCTAATGGCGAACCGTGCGTGATCATCAAGGACGATGCATGCGGGATCTTTTAGCTTATCACTCACATAAGGTGCAAGCATTCTCACGGCAATACCCACAGCACAAGTGAATATTAAAATGGTCTGGTTTCGAGTTTCAAAGGCAGATTGACCCACCGGTGGCATTTCACAAAAGGTTTGTGAAACGACTTTGGCAAGCCCTCCAGAAGCTTTGACATCAGAATTTGAGTAGCGTTTAAAAGTGGGTTCAAAGTCTGGGCCAACATTGTTAAAATGTGATTTAAGCAAAGCTTCCAGTTCTTTAGCAAGCATACTGCCTTTTTCAGTTACTGAAAAAAAGACAAAATGCGGTTTATGGTCTAAATTCATGTTTAAAGTCCTTATCGTATAACTTAGAATCGTTATAAGCGTTTCCGAGACATTCTCCTACAATAATTAATGCCGTTTTTGTGATACCTTCTTGCTTCACTTTTTCAGCAATATCATCCAAAGTACCGCGGATGATAATTTGCTCTGGCCAAGTTGCCTTATAAACAACAGCGATTGGCGTTGTCATAGGGTATCCGCCAGCATGAAGCTCCTTGATTACTTCTTCGAGCATACCTGAAGATAAGAAAATTGCCATTGAAGTTTGGTGGGATGCAAGAGATCTAAGGGCTTCATTTTTAGGGACAGGTGTACGACCTTCAAGTCTTGTGATGATTAAACTTTGAGAGATCTCCGGAACAGTGTACTCCACTTCAAGTGCAGATGCGGCTCCTAAGAAGCTGCTGACACCCGGAATGAGCTCATATTCAATATTTAGAGGTGCTAATCTTTCAATTTGCTCTCTTAAGGAACCATAGATTGAAAAGTCTCCGGTGTGTAAACGGACAACTTTTTTCCCAGCCTTTGTGCCCTCATGGCAAACTTCGATGATTTCATCCAAGTTCATGGTTGCGCTATTATAAATGGTACATTCAGGTGTGCAATAATCCAAAAGCGCTGGATTGACAAGTGAGCCTGCATAAATCACGATATCGGCTGTGGCAAGTGCTCTCTGTCCTTTAACGGTAATGAGTTCTGGATCTCCTGGGCCTGCGCCTACAAAATAAACTTTCATTATTTCCATCCTTTATTAATTAGTATAGTCGTAAAATAACTGATATCTTCGAATTTGACCCTTGAAAGGTCATCATATATTTTCTGATTAGGTTTAGAAAAATCAC
>NZ_JBVBZF010000426.1:0-2539 GCF_057447755.1 Fusibacter sp.
TAAATCTATAAAATGCTTTTTTTCAAGGCCACTATTAATAAAAACACCTAATACTTCTCCTATATATAAGTTTAATGAAAAGTGATTCAGTGTTTTTATATTTTGATCAATCAATGTAATATTTTCAATTCTGAGGCGTTCCTTATGCATGGTCTTCACCTGCTTGATTTGATAGGGGACAAATAATTTCAACCCTTGTTCCGAAGTTTTTAACACTGGATAGAAGCAAGCCATACTTTTCACCATATTGAAGCTTCAATCTGTTGCTAACATTGATCAAGGCAATGCCACCCCTTTGCGGTGTTTGGGTGGACGCCTCATCCATGTTAATTTGATTGAGTTTGCTGATGATATTATCAAGCTCCATTTCATCCATACCAACGCCATCATCTGTAATGACAATCAATAAACGATCTTCGGTCATAGTAAACTCAATCTCAATCTTACCTTTGCCAACCTTTTTTTCAAGGCCATGTATGATTGCATTTTCAATAATTGGTTGAAGCGTCAGCTTTGGTATTCTCAGTTTAGAAATCTTCTGATCTGCTTCTGGATAATCTATGTTAAGGCTGATCTTATCGCCAAATCGGTAGTTCTGAATCGCAAAGTAATTTTCTGCATTCATGATTTCTTCTTCAAGCGTGACGAGGTTGTTGACGTTTGAAATGGTATATCTAAAAAACTTTGCCAGTGCTTCAGTTATATTGGCAATATCGTCAGCCCCAACACAAATGGCATCACTTCGTATGGCCTCTAATGTGTTGTACAGAAAATGCGGATTTATTTGATTTTGAAGTGCCCTGTATTCTGCATGTGTATTGGTAAGTTTTATGGCATTCATTGCATCAAATAAATGAATAAACTTCAAAATTGTCTTTTCCATGTGCTCAGAATAATACAGGTCCAGAGTGGACAGTGCACTGGAGTCATACCCTAAATGGTAACTCTTCAGCTTTTTTTCCTCAATTTTAAAAGGGCTTACAAGATTCTTGTAAGCCTTTTGGCATATGAATGCAAAGATAAATACCAACCCAATCCAGACTAAATAGAGCATATAATGGACACCATAAATCATGAAGAATACCAGCATCAAAATCAATAATAAAATGATAAAAAAAACAAGCTTCACAAAATATGATTCCACTATTTGATTTAAATACCTTCTTTGTTTACTCACATTTGACCCCTTTATCACCTATTCAGTAATAGAGCTTACGATATTGCGATGGATTAAGACCCGTAATTTTCTTGAACTGTTTTGTAAAATGCTTTATGTCATGATAGCCAACATCATTGGCTATTTCAATTACACTCTTTGATGACTCTGATAGCTGTTCCTTAGCCATTTTTATCCTGATCAGAGTCACATATTCCAAGAAATTATATCCCGTTTCCTTTTTAAATAAAGTAGAAAAGTATGACGCGCTAAAACCAATCATTTGACTGATATTCTCAAGGTTTAAATTCGATGCATAATGATCTAGAATATATTTTTGAGCATCCCTTATTGGTTTATTGGACTCACTCTGTTTCTGTTCAACTGCTGCTCTTAACCATCTAATCACATTTTTTTCCAAATGATCAAATAATGCTTTGCGGCTGGTTTGCATCTCTAAATTAAGCGACTCTTTTTCAAGGAACTCCAATTGTAGATTCAAATGATGTTTTAAGCCATATGTCACAATTTCTGAAACTTCAGTTAATACTCTATAAACCGTTTTACCAGACTCGCTTTCAAGAGTGACTTTAATCTGACTCAACCACAGAGAAATGCCTTCAATATCTAAAATTTCAACAAGATCCACCAAACGCCGTCTCTTTTCAGATGTCAGTACGTCCTGAAGTTCCCGTTCTTCAAGCGGCTCATAATCCAATATATTGCCACAGCCCCTATCAATTCTCTCATATATGACATCCATTGCATTATTAAAACTCTTATAAGATTCCCCGAGTCGATAAACAACCCTTCCCATGCCTGCTGTAACCACGAGATCATTAAACAGATCACGGAGTAAATGGCTCTCCTCCAAAATTCTGTGAAGTGCTTTTCTCACTTCTTTTTTGGCTTCATTCTTCTTATTAATAAAAAGAATTAGGCAATCTCCAGACTTTACTTGTGTCAACTCATCACAGACAGGTCTCAATCTAACTTGTACAATTTGTTGAATTTTAGAGACCAGCATATCACATATCTCAGTCTGCTTAAGACCGGCATCCACATCAATCTTCAAAACTAGGCACTGAAAATAGCCCTCAACAAAGTGTGTCCTGAACTGCTGATTGATGTCTTTGATTGCAATTTCCTTTTTAAGTGGATTCAATAAGAATTGTTCATAGAAGTTTTCATGACCCTTTTTAATTTCATCAAACTGATGCTTTTCTATGCTGACTCGATCAAGATCCCGTTCTTGGTATCTCTCGATCATTTTTAAAAGCGTTTGATTGATTTCGTCTTTGTTTAACGGCTTTAGCAAATAATCCTTAACCCCATATTTTATGGCATTATGGGCATAATCAAAGTGTTGATATCCACTGATAA
>NZ_JBVBZF010000427.1:0-2535 GCF_057447755.1 Fusibacter sp.
AGTTTAGGGTTTAAACTTATATTTTTAATTTAAAAAAGCCAAATGTACATACACGATGTCAAAATCCTTGTATTGTACATTTGGCTTGTTTTATTGTTTCAGTTCTTTTAAAAGCTTTAGGAGTTCCAAAACATCCGCTTTGGGTGTTGCCCAAGAAGTCACGAATCGCGCTTCCATATTGTTTTCATCATAAGGATGCTCTGCTTCATAGTAACAAAGCTTTGACAACGCGTTATGAATCTCGTTTGGTAGGATCGTAAAGATCAAATTCGTTGAGGGTTTTGTCACGAGCTCATAGCCAAGTTCTAAAATGCCTTCCTTTAAAATCGTTGCCATTTCATTGGTGTGCTTTGCAATTTCAAAATACAAATCGTCTTCAAATAAGGCTCTAAACTGAACACCAAGCAATCTCCCCTTGGCAAGTAGTGCCCCTCTTTGTTTTATTGAAAACCGCATATGATCTTTTAACTTATCATTGGTTATAACTAATGCCTCTCCAAAGAGAATGCCGTTTTTCGTACCACCTACAGTGAAGGCATCTGTTAGATTTGTAATATCTTCAATCGTCATATCATTGTCTTCACAGGTAAGGGCATTTGCAAGTCTAGCACCATCTAAGTAGAGATAAAGACCATATTTATCGCAAGCTTTTCTAATATCCTCAAGCATAGCTTTAGTGTATATTGTACCTGTTTCAGTAGCATTTGAAATATATACTAATTTAGGCAAGACCCAATGCTCATCTGCATGCTTTAAGATTGCCTTTTCAATCATTTCAGTGGTGAACAAGCCATCTTTTGATTCCATTTCAATTATTTTGTGACCAGTTGCCTCAATTGCACCTGTCTCATGTACAGAGATATGACCAAGATCCGTTGCGATAACAGCTTCATAAGGTCTTAAAAAGTGTGCAATGGCAATGGTGTTTGTCTGAGTGCCCGTAACCAGAAAATGGACATCTGCATCTGGTTTGCCAATTCTTTTTTTGATGCGCATAGCAGCTTCAGCTGTGATTTCATCCATTCCATAGCCCACATGCTGGTCCATATTTGACTTCACAAGCGCATCAAGGACTTTGGGATGTGCCCCTTCTGAGTAATCGTTCATAAAATACAACATAATAATTCCCTCCCTAATAATAAATCCCTTTTGTCAAACCATTCATCTCTTTATTTAGGTTTGTACACTCAATATCATAGCTTTTTTGGGGGAAAATATCAAATTCAAATGCGCCTAAAAAAAGTTCTGAACAAATTATATGTTCAGAACTTAAATACGTGTCTCCTATCTTTTCTTCCATTCAGGCTCTCTTTTCTTTAAAAAGGCTTCCACACCCTCATGGGCATCCTCTGTTGTGCAAAGGGAAGCAAAATGATGGTTGGTCAGTTCCATTGCCTTTTTCAAATCAAGATCTTCCATCTTATAAAACGATTTTTTACCGAGTTGAAGCGCCAATGGGCTTTTCTTAGCGAGTTTTCGTGCATAAGCCAGGGTTTCTTCTTCAAGCTTATCAGCCGGCACAACTTTGTTAATGAGGCCAATTCGCTCTGCTTCATTAGCATCAATGAGCTCTCCCATCATAATAAGTTCTAAAGTCTTTTTTCTCCCCAAGCTTTTTAGTAATGGCACTGCTGGGCCCATGCAAAACAAGCCTACATTTATGGCAGTTGCCCCAAATTTAGCATTATCTGCAGCAATCGCTAAATCACATGCCGCCACTAGACCAATGCCATTTGCTACAGCTATTTTATGAACAGAAGCAATTACGGGTTTGCCCATGCCAGCAATGGTGAGATTCATTTTCTCCATTAATTCAATCCATTTTAAATATTCAATATTGGTCTTTCCTTCTAAATCATTAATATCTATGCCTGTACAGAAATTACGGCCCTTTGCATTGATGATGATAACATTGACTTGGTCATCATTTTCAAGCTCTATTAGCGCATTGTTTAATTCCACCGCAAGTGGCACATTAAAGGTATTGTTAAAATCAGGTCTGTTCAAGGTCACTATACCAATATAATCATTTTTACTGACGATAACACTTGTATACTCCATAGAAATACTCCTTTTTGATAACTGACATTTTATAAGTTGATAATTACTTATTTAAAGTACGCAACATAAGAATCTATACCCTGTTAAGTATTGACCTACACTTGAATATACATATTTTCAAACTTACATTAAAACTCATCTGTCTAAGAAATATTACAATGATGTTCTATGATTTTTACGACGTGCTCTATGTCATGATTTTCCGCACTACATACACATAGCCTCAATCCTTCAGGGTGCTCAAATCCATCGATATAATTTGAGTTCGTACTGCTTACCAATACTTTATTGTCAAAAAGCTTTTTTTCAAGATATAATGATGAATGCTTTCCTGTCTCCAAGTAGGCATACAAGCCTGTAGAAGGAATGTGCCATACAATTTTGTCCTGTGCCTTATTACAGAGCTTTCTCAATATATCCATTTTGTTTTTATAATAATCTTTTGTTCGCTTCACATGATGCCTATACATGCTA
>NZ_JBVBZF010000428.1:0-2525 GCF_057447755.1 Fusibacter sp.
ATAAATTGCGATCTTAGTCGATGTTGAACCTGGATTAATCGCTAATATTCTAAAAGTTTCCATGTTTTCTCTCCTATTCTCTTAAAGCGAGTTACCGTATTCAAAATCTAATCAATGATCAGATGGCAACTCTTTTTATCAATTGTCAATTGCTATTCGCTATTTGCTATTTGCTATTTGCTATTTGCTATTCATTATCTGCTAATCAGTTATTGATTATTACTTTTGCAGATTATTAAAGGCTACCTCATGTTCTCAAGGTATCCACAATCCATTAAATTGCTGACATTAAAACACCAAGAGCAATAGAATTTAATTTAGATTCATCAGAATCCGCTCTTGAAGTTAATACGATTGGCGCTTTAGCACCAACGATAATCCCTGCTGATTTCGCATTTGCAAGGAAGTTAAGAGCCTTATAAAGAATGTTACTCGCCTCAATTGTTGGACACAATACGATATCCACATCGCCAGCCATTGGATCTTTAATGCCTTTAATTTTTGCAGCTTCTTTAGAAACAGCGTTATCAAGGGCAAATGGACCACCGACTTTACAGCCAGTAAGTTGGCCTTCTTGATTCATACGAACAAGCTCACCAGCATCAACTGTAGCAGGCATAGCAGGATTTACTTTTTCCTTTGCAGCAATGATACCTACATTAGGCACATCAATTTCAAGTGCTTTTGTTACAAATAATGCATTTTCAATAATTTGTTTTTTAGCATTTAAATCAGGTGCAATGTTCATAGCAGCATCTGTTACTGTTAAAATTTTATGATATGTTGGAATATCAAATACCGCCACATGGCTTAATACATTACCGGTTCTAAGACCAACTTCTTTATTTAAAACAGCTTTTAAGATCACAGCTGTATCTACTAAGCCCTTCATAACCATATCTGCTTTTCCAGTTGAAACAAGTTCAACTGCTTTAAGTGAAGCCTCTGCTAAATCTTCAATGTGAATCAATTCGAAACTTGAAAGGTCTAACCCAATCTCATTTGAGATTGCTTTAATCTTAGGTACATCACCTACCAAAATTCCCTTGACAATGCCTTTTTCATAAGCTTCTTTGATTGCCTTTAAAACATCATCATCCTGTGCGCACGCCACTGCAACAACTTTTGGGCCTTTACTAATGGCTATATTTAATAATTCATCAAAATTCTTAATCATTGATTTTAACCTCATTTTCATATATTTTTGCTGTTTCTTCGCCTTTGAGAACACGTTGTACACCTTCGTTGAGCGCTTCCATTTCATCTTCACCTGGTTTTAAAATAACTGGTGCAATAAACGAAACGTGTTCTTTGATGTAATCTGTTAGATATTTAGAATATGCAACACCGCCGGTTAAAACGATGGCATCAATTTTTCCCTGTAAAACGGTTGCCATGGCGCCAATTTCTTTAGCGATTTGATATCCCATAGCCTCGAACACTAATTTCGCATGCTCATCGCCATTTTCAATCATTTTTAGAACTTCTCTTGCATCATTTGTCCCTAGATAAGCCGTCATGCCGCCTTTACCTCTGAGTTTTTTCTTTAAATCTGCAAAAGTATATTCTCCAGAGAAACAAAGCTTAGCCACATCACCCACTGGTAATCCACCTGTTCTTTCAGGCGAGAATGGGCCCATTTCATTTGCATTATTTGCATCAAGCATTCTACCCTTTAATAGAGGCACAACTGAAATTCCGCCACCTAGATGTGCTATAACCATATTTAAATCTTCTACTTTACAGCCTTTATCATTTGCAACGCTGTGTGCAATAGCTTTAATGTTAAGTGCATGTACAAGCGATTTTCTAACGATTTGAGGCATCCCTGAAATTCTAGCTACATCATCAAACTCATCAACAGCTACTGGATCTACGATAAATGCATCAATGCCTTCCGCTTTTGCGATGGCACTTGCAATCATACCACCAAGATTAGAAGCATGTTCACCTTGAATACCAATGATAAGATCTTTCACCATTGGTTCAGTGACCTTATAAGTTCCACTAGGCATTGGTCTTAACAAGCCGCCTCTGCCAACAACTGCTGCAAGTTTAGAAGGTTCATATCCTTCTGATACTAGCCAGTTAACAATCATGTCTTTTCTATATTCATATTGATCTGTTATCTTCTCATATTTTTCGAGCTCTGAAGTCTCATGTGTTAAATTTTCTTGAGCTTTTTTCTCATAGCCTTCATATACAGCTATTTTAGTTGACGTTGAACCTGGATTAATCACTAAAACATACTTTCTTTCCAAATTGACACCTCCACCTAACTTTTATAAATCTCACCCTTATATTTAACGCAAGGATGATGCCAATACAACCTAAAAATCATAAAGTGGTCTTAAGAATTCTTATATTCTTGAATCAACTGCAAACAGTGGTGTTCTTTCCACATAAATTAAAATACAATTTTTTTTAAAATTAAAATAAGGATAATATAACCAATAATCTTGTCTTTAATGCAAAAAATAACATGCAATAATTTGCATGTTATTTGCTAAGTGCAATTTTTTGCA
>NZ_JBVBZF010000429.1:0-2511 GCF_057447755.1 Fusibacter sp.
TGCTTCAAGTTCTTCTTGCATCAACAAGTAGATTAAATCAAGTAGTGGCCACGAAATCATAGCTTGCCCCTTGTTATGTGATAGTATTTCTATGGCAAATTGTGATTTTAGTAGTATTGGAAAAGGTTTAATAAGTGGTTTTATGAGTTGATTTACCATATGAGCCGCCTTTGTTTAAAAGGAAAGGGGCTTAGGGTTTAAGGCCCCTTTCCTTCATCACTATTATTTTTCCTTTAGACCTAAATGCTTAAGCTCGATTTTTTCAACGGCAATCTCTTTGCCTGCAGCATCTAGGCTTGGACCAGACCACTTAACAGGCAGTGCATTTTCAATCTGCCAAGTACGGATGGTCTCTCCGGTTTCATTCCATAATTCTATGGTGCCATTTTTTCGAACGAATTTTCCAGCTTGAATATCTTGAAACCATTTGATCATTTTAGAGATTTCACCTGTTCCTCTCTCTAAAACCAAATGACCACTTTTTTTATTTTTAGGAAATTCCAGCACGTAGTCGTTGACGCCACCTTCACTATAAGGTTCGAATTCAAGCTCAACATCAAGTCCTGAGACCTTGCTAAAGCTCATTTTCATATCGCCAATTTCAACTCTAAAGAGCCAGTTCATACCATAATCATAAATATTGTTTGCCATAAGCCTCACCTAATATCAAATATATTGTCTGGTGTATCGTTCACTTTTTTGTGAATTCTGGAGATTTCATCACACCATTTTCGCCGTTCTCTGTGATCCATTTCCATAACATGATCATGGTCCCAATGAAAATAGTATGCGATAAAAGCCACTTCTTCGTATAATTTGTTAACGGGATAAGGGGCTATCCTTCCTGATGAAAAAAATCAACATGTACTCCAAATTTGTTACCACAGCTTGGACACACAGCATCATAGCTCGGTACCTCCATTTGATTGATACGAGTGTATAAATCTTGAAGATAGGCTAGATCTGCTGTAAAAAGTTTTTCAATCGTTTTTGTATCAATTGCTCTAAGATCCCCTAATTTAACAATCACTCTTGATAACAAAATGATGGTCAAATAACCTGGATTTTGTTGAACGCGCGCATCCTTCATGGGTAAGATTTCATCAGCCGCTGTTGCGAGTCTCATGACACCTTCCTTTTGCAAATTGCCATCCTGATCAATAAAACCCTTAGGGAGTACGAAGTTAAATTCCGTTTGGAATGCCATATGATTTACCTCCTCACCTAGTTTTTAAAGTATTATGCAGTTCTTGTTAAGCCTTCATGAGCAAGCTCCATAGATTCAAAAGCAACCTCTGAACCACTTGCATTGAAATCAGGCGCAGTGTACTTAACTGGCCATGAATTGATTAATTGCCATGATGCTGCATCGTCACCAGCTTCATCAATTGAAGTAATGGTAACTGTTTTTCTTTCTACAGTACCTTCTGCAATGTCATTTAACCATTCATAAAGTACCATTGAATCTGAAGTACCCCACTTAAGTGTCACATTGCCATACTTGATAAGGCCCGGTAATTTTCTAGGTGTGATAACATCGTCACCTTCTCTGTATTCAATTACGTCCATTGTCGCATCAAAGCCTGATACTTCACTGAAGCCACCTGCTTCAAGTCCATCTATTTCCAATCTAAATCTAAAATTACGATATGGATGTTTACTTTCAGCCATTGTATTTTCCTCCTTACATTAGCTATTTAGAAGTGTATTTTCAATCGGTCAAATTAGGATCATTCACTGGTTTTTTGAGTAATTCTAAAGATTACAAACTCAGCAGGTTTTACTGGAGCCACACCGATAACGCAGACTAATCTACCATTATCAATATCATCTTTAGACATTGTTGTTCTACCGATATCTACGAAGAATGCTTCACCAGGAGTTGTTCCTGCAAGAGCACCAGTTCTCCATACACCAGTTAAGAAAACATCGATTGTACGTTTTACTCTACTCCAAAGCGCTTCATCATTTGGCTCGAATACAACCCAATTGGTGTTGGCACGGATGGATTCTTCTAAGAAGATGAAGAGTCTTCTAACGTTGATATATTTCCATAATGAGTTGGAAGAAATAGTTCTTGCCCCCCAAACTCTAATACCTTGTCCAGTAAAGCTACGAACGAGGTTAACGCCTTTTGGATTTAAAATATCTTGCTCACCTTTACCATAAATAGTACTAAGGCCAACAACACCAGAAACAGTTTCGTTAGCAGGTGCTTTGAAGACACCTCTTGTGTTGTCAGTTCTTGCATAGATACCAATCATAGCACCAGATGGCGGTAAATAAGTATTCTTTTTATCTAATGGATCAAACACTTCAAGCCAAGGATGATACATTGCAGCATAGTCTGAATCATACATATCTCTATGCTTTAAGACATCTGCAACCTTAGCTGCATCTCTTGGAACATCTAGAACAGCAAATCTGCTCTTTGTATTTTCACAGTGAGCGATAAGTGCCATTTGTACGTTAGGGTCAACGTTTCCAGGTACAGCCATAATGCTTACAGAA
>NZ_JBVBZF010000430.1:0-2503 GCF_057447755.1 Fusibacter sp.
ATAAATGATGAAATGTGTAGGATTTCTTGAAAATAAGAGAATGAGACAAGATTCATATTATGATTAAGTGGTTTTATTTTTGAAATAAACTGGACAAGTGTTATAAATAATGTTAATATTAGTTCGTACCCGAACGAACTAATTAGCTGATTACCAAACGAAGCAATTACTGAATTTTGTTCTTAAGCTAATCAAAAATTGAATGATTAAAGTGTTCGATTAAGTCTATCGGTGTACTGGTATTTCTATTTCATATGTTGTTAAAAAGTATAAATGAACACACTTAATTAAAAGGAGATAAACGATGAAAATTGAAGTTTGGTCAGATTTTGTATGTCCTTTTTGCTATATCGGTAAGCGAAGAATGGAAGAGGCAATTGGACAATTAGGTTCGAAAGAGCCTGTAGAAATAATCTATAAGAGTTTTGAGCTTGATCAAAATGCGCCTGTGAAATACGAGGGTAATATTCATGAGCTCATTTCAAAAAAATATGGCATTCCAGTAAGTCAGGCTAAGGCATCTAACGTGCAAATCGTAGAACAGGCAAAAACAGTGGGGTTAAATTATGATTTTGATAATATCAAACCTACAAACACCTTACATGCACACAGATTAGCTCATTTTGCCGCTGAAAAAGATAAGGCTGAAGTATTCACAGAAGCTTTGTTAAGTGCCTATTTTGAAAAGGGAAAAGACTTATCCGATAAAAAATTGTTGGCGACAATTGCCAAGACCTGCGGATTGGACTATGATGAAGCCATGGCTGTCTTAGATTCAGAAGCCTATAAGGCAGAGGTTAGAAAAGACGAGGCAGAAGCCTCAAGATTAGGCATACGAGGTGTCCCATATTTTGTGATCAATGAAAAATATGGTATTTCAGGGGCCCAACCTGTATCTGTTTTTTTAAACAGCTTTAAAAAGGCGATTGAGGAGGAGCGTGAAAAACCGCTCACTGAACTTGGCACACAAGATCAAGGCATTTGTGTGGATGGTCAATGTAAGTTCTAGATAAGTATTGCTTCACATAAAAAAAGCTTAACCATGAGCATCTCGTGTTGGTTAAGCTTTTTTCCATATTTTGTGGCTTATCCAGCCATATAGTTACCGTATTGTCTTGCATGTGCTTTATCAAGCAAGCTGCTATAATTTACGATACTTCTAGCATGACGGCCGTTACCAATTTGGCCAAACTCATCGTAGGCTATCATTTCAAAAATGTATCGACCTTCTTCAAATCCTGTGATTTTAACTTCAATAGTGACAGTCGCCCCTTGGAGGGTAGGTTTAAAGTGGTCAACAGAAACTTGATTACCCACAGAGACAAATCCTTCCGGCAAAGTTGGATCGATGAGCTGTGCGCTAGCTTCTATCATTAATGCAATCAAGCGTGGCGTTGCAAATAACTCTTGTACTTTACCACTCCCATAATTTAAAGCGGTATCGTCAATTGTGATTTTTTTTTGCAAAGTATAAGACATGCCAACATAAAGTCTTGCGAATGATTCCATAATTTAAAACCTCCTAGTATTGCTGTTATGTTCATTTTAGCGATTTTAGAGGATTAATCAATAGGTCTTGAAGAACCTTTATATAAATGTTATAAACATTAATATTCTATTTATCATTGTTAAGAAAGTGATACGATAGGGCGTAATAAATCAACTTTTGACTTATATTAAATGTCTGTTGAGACATTATCCTGGGGTATATATAGTCCAAATACCTTGATTTGCATTGGGGAGAAGGCAATATTTGTGATAAAATATACACTAAGGATTTAGCGTTAAACTTGCTTAAATAAATATAAACTGTGAGAGGGGGGAACTACTTTGGAAATTAGTAAAAATAAAATTAGAAATATTTTTTACTTTGCAACGATAACGATTGTTTTAATTTTGTCGAGTGTTCTAAGTGGTTCCTATCTCAACTTATTTCACGAGCAAACAGAAACAAAAATTAATCAGCTTGCAAACGGCGTTGTCGACATGAAAAAAATATATGTGAAAGATGTGGTGAAGCGGACACTTCAGGATATTGAGATTGAAAGACGAAGCATATTAAGTTCAGAGATTAGCAAGCTAGACCAATGGCAGTACACCTTTGAAGAATCAAATACAAGTGACTTTGAGAAGATACTTGAACTCTGGCGTCAAAGCTCACTTGACCTTGTTTTTCAAAATATAGAGGTTATCGTTTACAATCGTATCACAAAGGGAATTGATTTTGATTCAAATCAGGATAATAATAAAGCAAGGCTTGAGTCCGTAAATGATGAAGCGAAGCTTTTAGCGCTTTATTCAAGCTCAAGCTTAACAAGGATTATTGATAAAGATGATTATTTGATCATTTTAAACATAGAGCCACAAAAAATAGACAATTTAGTCAAGGCGAAGATCACGAAACATGTTCGTGAAGAGATCTTGGTGGATAATGGTTATATTTGGATTAATAAGATTATAAGTTATGATGGTGGTGATGACTATTCTGTTCGAGTAGTTCATC
>NZ_JBVBZF010000431.1:0-2503 GCF_057447755.1 Fusibacter sp.
CTTCAAATGTTACCTTATATAGCAACGATTATTGTTCTTTCAGGTTTTATTGGAAGAGCTGTTGCGCCAAAAGCAGTTGGTACTGCGTATGAAAAAGGACATAGATAAAATTAAATTAGGAATGTACTAGAAGTGCTTTGGTTGTGAAAAACTTATTCAAGTTTTCCATAATCCAAGGCACTTTTTTATGTTATTATATTAATAGCAGTATTTTAATTATCAATTAATCTTTTAATGTCCCAAAGGCTTGCTCGCCAGATGTTGATTGAATATAAAAACCATAAAAGGGTATATTATGCATACTGTGTATTTCTGAGTTGTGGAGGCTTTAATGGAAGAATATTTAGAGTTTATGTTCAAATTGCTTATGAGTTATGGTTTAGTCTTTCTCTTGGCTTATTATGCCATCATGATATTTGTTGGTCATCGTTCTATAAAGTTCAAAAATTATTATATTGGCAGTCTTCTAGCAATTATAACCTCATTTCAGATTTATGTTATAAAGATCGTGAGCTATAATGGTATACCGGATGGCAAGTTTTTATTGGCGGGGTTCACTGCCTTCATTTGGGGGATTGGACCTGGTTTAATCGTGGCAATTGCAGCAACCATAACCAAGCATGCGCTGGATGGTATGTCCTATCATATCCTTCTTATTTTGTTTGGGGTCAGTATTACGCTCTTTAGAACGGGAAAGTTTTTCTTTAAAAAATATAATATCCATGAAAACTTTTGGACCTACTCCTTCTTGTCTGTATTCATGTCAATCTCAGTGCTCATGGTTGCAAGTAAGATAGGGCGTGCAAACTTAGATTACCTTATTGCCATTAAAAATCCAGTTTCAATTGTTTTATTGACGGCCATTATAGTCTCTGCAATGTTTGATTTGGTAAAGCGAGAGATGAATGAGATAAAATTAATCGAGTCACTCGAAGCCCAAAAAACGGAACTTTATGAGCAAAAAGTTGAAATTCAAGCCCTTTATGAAGAAGTTCTTGCCTCAGAAGAGACTTTGAAATCCAATTACGATGAAATGGTACGCTATCAAGAAAAGATTGAATTCTTGGCATACCATGAAAGTCAAACAGGCTTTAGTAATAAAGAGCATCTTTATAAAGCCATAAGAGAATATAAAATAAATCAATCAAAAGCACTAGTGGTCCTTGAAATTCTGGATCGAAATAAGTTAAATCATACTATTGGAAATACCATGTTTGAAATCCTTCATTTTACCATAGGTGCAGAACTTCAAAGACATTTTGAAGCCTATACCACCAGCGAAATTTACAGTCTTGGAACTGGCCGTTATGGTCTTATGATATCTCAGGTGGTCAGTGAAGATGCGCTTAATGAAGTGTTTATAGCCCTCAATGAAAGCTTTCTAAAAAATAAATTGGTTAATACATTTGGCTTAACGGTTGACTTATACGCTGGTGCAGTAAAACTAGATAAAGACAATATTGCACCAGAGCTCTGGGTGGAGTATGCTGAAGCGGCTATGCTGATGTCCAGTGAGTTTGCCAGTGTGAATAGAATAATATGGTTCCAAAATTCATATTATGAGAAACTGCAAATTCAGACATTTTTAGTAACAAATTTAAAAAAAGCAATTAAAAATGAAGAGTTCTATGTGGTTTATCAACCTAAGTTTGATGCAAATGGTCAAATTAAAAGCGCAGAGGCCTTGTTAAGATGGCATAACAGTGAGTTTGGTGATATTGCACCTTATCGCTTTATACCACTTGCTGAGACAAATGGCGTAATAGGTGAAATTGGTGATTTTGTCTTAAATTCAGTATGCAAGATGATTAAGGCTTTGGAATTAATTAAAGGAAGGCGTATTCCATTTGCCATAAATGCCTCGATTATTGAAATTTTAAATCCTCAATATGCAGACAAGGTATTTTCAGTCTTAAAGTCGTATGAAATTGATCCCACACAAATTCAAATAGAGGTTACTGAGAGCACAATTTCGGATAGTTACGAAGAGGTAATTGAGACTTTATCGCTTTTGTCTAAAGGCAACATAGAAATACATCTGGATGATTTTGGCACGGGCTATTCGTCCTTAAGTCATATTGGTATTATGCCTATATCCGTAATTAAGATCGACAAAAAGTTCATTGATCAGATCTTCCTAGACAAAAAATATGAAAACTTAGTTGAGATGATGATTGATTTTTCACATCGAACAAACATTAAAGTTGTGGCAGAGGGCGTTGAGGATGTAAGTCAATTAGAGTGGCTTAAATCTAGAAATTGTGACTTTTATCAGGGATATTACTTCTCAAAACCTATTTCAGGAGAAGCTTTATTAAAATTAATTGAATCGGCTTAAAACATGAGCATCTTTGCTCATGTTTTTTTTAAGTGAGTTATTTCGAGCAATAGTGAAACTTGTACTTTGGGTGTTCAAATTTGGCAAGAAATTTGCTATAATAGAGAAGTGTTTCGGAATGAGATGGTGAATTGTAAAGATTTGAATATTCTAATGAAATAACAA
>NZ_JBVBZF010000432.1:0-2501 GCF_057447755.1 Fusibacter sp.
CATCATTTTGGCAGGACGAGTCTATAATGAATTTTTGCTATCATCATTAAAATCCTATACCCTACCCCTTGAAGGTCAAAGCATGGGATTGTGGATTCCAAAACTAAAGGAACTTATTGATAAATCGAAAAATAAGGAGAATTCTACATCGAGCAGTTTTCTTATACATGAATGGTTGACACACTTGCCTAGATATCATTGGGATAAAATCGATAAGATTCCTTTTCGTAATGGAATCTATATCATGTTCGAAAAAGGTGAACGACTATATGGTATGGATAGAATCGTTAGAATTGGAACACATCGTGCCGATGGTAGACTAAAAGAACGCCTTAAGGATCATTTTCTAAAGGAAAATAAAGATGGCAGTATCTTAAGAAAAAATGTAGGATTATCACTGTTGCATCGAGTGCGTGATCCATTTGAAGCCATTTGGGCCTTAGATTGGTCAAAACCGAGTGTTAAAAATAGGTTTAGCGATAATCAATTGGACTGCAAGAAAGCAATTGAGGTTAGTGTATCTGCTTATTTAAGATCCAGAATATCATTTACCTGCATTTTGGTGGAGGATGAAAAAGATAGACTTAGAATAGAAGAGGCTTTAATTGCAACACTCAATAAATCAGAAGAATTTATAAGTTCTAATGATTGGTTAGGTCGCTATTGTCCCAAGCCTGAAATTGAAAAAAGTGGACTTTGGAATACTCAGGGATTAAATGGAAAGACACTTAGTTGCAGTGATGTTGAGTCTTTAAAAAGGGATGTAATAAATGGAACAAATCGTCTATCTAATGTCATATCGGTTAAAGAAAAGAGCAGAGAAAAAGCAAATTCTGAAGTGAAAATATTTAATGTTCATGTTAATCCAGTTAAAGGAAGAGTATCGACCTCAGATATCAGAGCTTTTGTCTCTAAAATCATTGATCACTCAAGGAGAGAAGGAATGGCGTTTGTTGATATAGTCTCAGGCGAAGTGCATAAACAAATGGGATTATCAAGCAAAATGCCATCCGTTTGCAGTGCAATGTATTCCTTAATGAAGGATAGTGATGAGATTATCCATACCACTCCAAGTGGTAAAAGTTCTACCATTAAAATCAGATATTTTTTGAAATAGGATGATAAGCTGATTAAATCTTGTTGTCAGAATAAAATAGAAAAGTATTTTTATAAAGACAGGTAAAGCCTTTTGTAGATAAGGAACGATCTAATAGAAAGCGTTTGAAAATATTAACATCTATTGATTATCGATAAGATTATAGAGAATTGAAATGTATTTCAAGGATTTAGGAGGTTACAATGAAGATCGAAATAGGTGAATCACTACTACTTTCTTGGTTAAAGCACATAAAGGAATGCCAACTGGTCCAGACGAATTGGAAGGCATCTAATAAGTGGGAACTAAAGCATAAGGATGTCCTAGAACAACTTTTGAATAAATCGGATTCTATTTTTAGTTCAAAATTTGGCTATGACCTATATAAGAGGAACAGTGGTATTAATCAGATTTTATTACAGGCTGAAATAGACGTAATCGGTATTAATTTTGATGAAAGTGATAAACACGTTTATGCGATTGATGTTGCTTTTCACGAAGCAGGTTTAAACTATGGTACTAAAGATGAAACGGTTACGAGAGTGATTAAAAAATGCATTCGTACAGCAATGTGTTTATATGGTTATTATGATGTAGATTATGGAACTATTATCTTTGCGTCACCTAAGATTAATCCTTCGGTTATGACAGATATTAGCCGATGTATCGATGATATGGAAGCTGTTTTGGATTCCTTAGGGTTAAAATATAAAATCAGAATTATTGCAAATGAAGAGTTCAGCGATAAAATTCTTGAACCGGTACTGAACGTACTGGGCGATGTTGCGGATACTTCAGAATTATTTATGAGAAGTTTGCAAATGTACAATCTATTCGCTGGAAAAACGCCTAAGATTAGGGTTGAGCGTTCTGTTAAATCAGTATCTAAAAGGATATCGTCTCAAATGGAGGCCATTACATACAGTGGATTAGATGGTCTTGAAGAAATGAAAATAGGTGTGATTGTTCGTACAGTTTTACGTAAGATGCTTGAAGACGGAGAAGTTCCAAAGGATGAAATAGAGAAACTGTTGACAAAAGAATATTCAAAAGAAGTTTTTGATATTCAATTTCCATTATTATTAAAAGTCAGTGATACAGATGGCAAAAGCCCTACACGATATTATTCTGCACCAGTAAAAATCTATGAAGATTATTATTTTTTATGCTCGGAATGGTATGAAGTGCCAGCAAATAATGATAGACCCTACTTGATGAAGTGGTTGGAGCTGCACAGGTGATCTTAAGCTACAGATGTGAATCTGATGCCTTTGGTGCCACAGAAACATACACCTGTCTTGGATTAGCAAGCTACGTTAAGCATGAAGGCTCATCGCCCATAAGCATCAGCTATAGGCTTGATGAAAAAATGCCTATGCAGGTACTGAGACGGTCTAATCAGATG
>NZ_JBVBZF010000433.1:0-2498 GCF_057447755.1 Fusibacter sp.
AAGTTAAAGTGGATAGGCTAATCCTCTTCTCACCTTGGATGCCGGTTGTAAATGAGGCCATTACAGAAATCATCGAGAGTCTTAAAGCATCCAATACGCATGTGACACTGGTTTGTGGCACGGCAGATCAGGACTGCCTACCTCAGTGTAAAACCTTTGAAGAAGAGGCCCTTGCAAAGGGGTATGACTGTTCATTTCACTATATTGAAAACATGGGACATGAATATCCAGAAGATATGAGCCTTTATATTTAAACCTGTTGATATTTTAAGCAGGAAATCCTCTGGAAAATCTGTTTGCGAGATTAAATACCTTTGAAGATTTTGACTTTGAAGTCATTGAAGGCTGTAAGGTGGGCGAAAATTGGGTATATGTCTTCTATAATGTGGATGAAAATAAGCCTGTATGAGTATGAAAATAAGTAAATATAAGTATGAAAACAAGCATATATGATGGTGACCACAATATAGACATGAAGGATTATGAATGGCGTGAAATAGACGGCTAAAGCCAAGTGTTCGACCTAAGGGGAGTGAAAAATTTGAGTATTCAACATACGGATTTTTTAACGACTGTGTTAACAGCCTATATGATTTTTTTACTTTATAGAGAATATGTACCTTTCATGAAGGATCGTAAAAGGATAGAGTCTCTTGGAGAGCCGCTTGAGCGGTTTAATTTAAACAAATCAAGAGTGAATGCCAAGTTGTATGTCTTGGTGGCCCTCTTTATCGCATTGACCAATTTTCTCAGTATTGATTTACTGATTGACCGGATATTTGTTGCAGTCTCGATGATCCTTGTTCTTTTTCTTTGGTATCAGGCTTCAAGGTCGGTACTGGTTTTCAAGTCGGGTATTTATTTTAACAGTAGGTTTGTGACTTGGTATGACATATCTCGGGTGACACAGACGGAAAAGAAACTGACCTTGAATGTGGGACCAAATGGGAGCCTTAGATTGGTAAATCGAGACCTGCTGGATGCAGGAGGGCTTAAAAGCCTGATTCATCAGTTTCAAGCCAATGATCCCCTTGATAAGGCAAATTATAAATAATTATTTTTAGGAGGTAGCTTATGTTGTTTATGATCTTAGTCAAAGCATCAAAAAATTCAGAGGCAGGAAAATTACCAAGTGAGTCCTTGAGAAACGCCATGTCAAAGTACAATGAGGCTCTTCTTGAGTCAGGTGTCAGAGTTATGGCTAAGGGGCTTCATCCATCTTCAGAGGGCATTCGAATTTCTTATCCAGTAGCGGGAGATGAACCTGTTGTGACAAAGGGACCTTTTGAAAACACCAATGAGGTGGTGGCTGGCTTTTTTTTGATAGATGTTAAATCGAAGGAAGAGGCAGTAGAATGGGCGATGAAAGTGCCTGATCCACAAGGCTTTGGTGAAGGCCAGGTCGAGCTGCGCCAAGTGTTTGAATAAGGCGCGTTTTCTTTACTGATAAGGGGGCAGAGATGCTGACACATGATAAAAGTATGGTGGCACCTTGTGGCATGACCTGTACATATTGCTATGTTCATCATAAGGTAAATAAGCCCTGCCTCGGTTGTAGGCAGAGTGACTCTAATAAACCGAATTCCTGTAGACATTGCAAGATTAAAGCGTGTGTGGAAGAAAAGCGATTACAGTTTTGCTATGAATGCAAGGAATACCCTTGTCCACTTATAAAAAGGCTTGATAAGTCTTATCGCACTCGGTATCAAGAAAGCTTGATTCAGAATATGAAAGAAATTGAGGAAATCGGCATAGAGTCGTTTTTAGAAAAGGAGAAAGTGCGTTTGAAATGTCGTTTTTGTGATGGTCATATCAACGTACATGACAAGCACTGCTATAAGTGCGGTCAAAAATAAGCATTTAACGAAAATATATTAAGGAAGTCGCAAAATGAATGCAAGTGTGAATTGGGAAACGAGATATCAAAACTACAAGGATGTTTGGGGCATTGAACCCGAATATACTTTGACACAATATGAAGGCTTGGTGGATGGTGGTAAAGTACTGGACATAGGCATAGGAGAGGGCAGAAATGTCCTAAGGTTTGGCCTTAAAGGCAATTTTATTGAAGGCATCGACATATCGGAGACGGCGATTAAACGGTGTGAAGAAATGTTCCAAAGAGCTGGGGTGAATTTCGACCTCCATTGTTGTGATGTGAATGACTTTATAATTAGACCATCCGAATACAGTTTTATCATTTCAGCTTGGACCATGAACTTTTTAAAAAGGTCTGATATGCTAAAATTGATTGCCAACATGAAAACCGGTGTAAAATCAGGTGGGCTGATTTATATTGGCCTTTTTTCAAAAGAAGATCCAATGTATCTAAAGTACAGAGGTGAGCTTCAAGAAGTTGAAATGGATACCTTTTATCTTGAGGCACGCAATACCTTTGTGTCCTATATAGATCGAGAAACCCTCTTGGCCCAATTTGATGATGCCTTTGAAATCGTCACCATAAAAGAGGATTTTAGCTTGGATATTGGTCATGGAGA
>NZ_JBVBZF010000434.1:0-2465 GCF_057447755.1 Fusibacter sp.
ATGAGCCACCATTCTGTTTTAAACTTAGCATAATTCCAAGACCCTTAAACTCTGCTTTTATGTTCTCATATTTATAAATAATCGACCGCGTTCGAATGCGGTCGATTTCATTGCATGTCGAAAATCACCGATTCTACCAATGGTGTATTTGTTAATATGTAAGTGGTATGTTGGCGCATTGTTTCATCGCATCATCGTTTATAACACTTTGCCTTTGATAAGCGTTTGTCTATAAACCTGTCTTGATTATTTTCAAAAAAAATTCGATATCTCTAGTAACTTTTTCTATATCTTTAATAAAGTATTGTATTTCTTCAAGATTATTTTTATTAAAAACTTCAAAGGCTGTCTATAAAAAAATTGAGTGAGCCCAAGTAAAACATCGCCAAATTCGCAATACTTGTTGACCCTAAAGTAACTTCAGGGTATATAATAGGCTCAAGGAGGAAATATGAGTAAATATATATCGATTGGTCAAGCAGCAAGCATTTTAGACATTAGCGTTGAAACAATTCGCTATTATGAGAAGGAAGGGATCATTCCATCATTACATCGTGATACCAATAATTATCGATTGATCTCCTTAACGCACCTCTTGTTTTTAAAAGGTGTAACGCAATTAAGGCATGCAGGGTTTTCCCTCGAGCAAATCAAACAGCTACACGAAGGGGCATATACACATAGGCCTGACATGCAGTTTCAACTTATCACTCAAGGCCTTAATCATGTGAAAGAAAATATTCTAGCTTTAGAAAAAATTCAAGCGGACTTGATGGAGAGTTTAGAACAGTTAAAAGACTTTTATTCACTGCAAAGTAAAGGATGTCATGTTTGTAATGTTACTGAAGCCTTTGATATTACTGAGTTAACCGACTTGAAACTCATATTATCGGATAAGGATTTTGTACTACCCCTATCAAATGTACCTGCGCAGGGGAATCTATTTCTACTGAAGGCCTTAATCTACAAGGATGAAGCAGAAATTGATACCGCAATAGACGAGATGATGACCTACTGCGATCAGAACAACCTGATACCCAATCCTACAATATACTTAAAAGTTTTAGCAAGACCATCCTATTATACAGGAGATCAATTAGCAGCTACACTCTATTTAAACTTGGAGAGCAAAAAATGAGTATACGACAAGGCTTTAAAGAAATTGATCGAGAACAAGTAGCATATTTATATGCTAGCGCATTCAAAAGAAAATTTGTTCATCTAATCGGGGATGAAGACCAAGTGGCACGACTACTTGCAAAGGGACTGAACCCACACTACTGCATAACCTACTATGATAAGGAACAACTTGTTGGAATAGCTGGATTTCATGCCGGGAATAAAGCATTAGTACAACTAAGACTAACTGACTTTATCCAACAATTTGGCATATGCAAAGGCGTCTTAAAAGGTCTTCTTACAGGTGTCCTGTTTTACAGAAGCACACTACCCAAAAGTGAGTTGCTGATGGATGGTATTGCAGTACACCATAACTATAGGGGGCAAGGGATTGGTAGTCAATTATTTGACGCCCTTTTTTCCTGGGCAAGTGAAAACGGTTATAAAGGGATTCATTTAGATGTTATTGATGAAAACCCCAAAGCCCAGAACCTTTATTCTAGATTAGGCTTTAGAAAAACAGCCTACTCCAAAATTCCTAAACCCGTTAGTGGCATATTAGGTGTTACTGGAGTGACGCATATGAAAAAAACGTTAAACTAACAAGGAGGCAATATGAAAAAAAGAGTTTCACTTATAGTCAGTCTTCTTGTCATATTGGCTATTTACATTTTAGTGAGATTAGATGCTATGGAACTTAAGGCCGCACAAGAGATTGAGCTCACCTTTTCAAGTGAGAACCAGCTGTCCGGTTCACTCTATTTACCAAATAAGCCTGGTCCATATGATGTGGTCGTGTTCGTTCATGGCGATGGTGCAGCAAATAGGACCTTGGATGGTGGCTATAACTTTATCATGAATCGCCTGTTAGAAGCTGGTTATGCCTGCTTCTCCTATGATAAAGCAGGTGTTGGTAAGTCATCTGGTGATTGGTTAAATCAGACGATGAAAGACCGTGCTATAGAAGTTATGTATGCAGTTTCATCAATAGAAAAACAAGTGCCAGTTCAATCACTTGGCACATTGGCCTTCTCACAAGGTGGATGGGTAACTTCTGAGTTAGCAATGATGGATGCACCAATTGATTTTTATATTGTTGTCGGGGGCGCTATCGACTGGATGGAACAACACCGTTATTTTGAAACAAAGTATGCTGAGACCTCTGGTTTCAATCCTGTAGCAACCAACCGCTATCTAAGTTATATCGATACTAGTGATCAACTCATCGCTGAAAACGACTACGAAGGATACTCAACGTATGTGAAACAGCATGATTACGAACAACCAATGTCGAAAGAACGCTTTAACTTCGCCTTTCTAAATCATCAAGCAAATAGCGTAAGGGG
>NZ_JBVBZF010000435.1:0-2435 GCF_057447755.1 Fusibacter sp.
CTCCTAAGCGGTAGGTCGGAAGTTCAAATCTTCTCGGGTGCGCCATGATTGTACAGCCCCTGTGATCAATTGATTACAGGGGTTTGTTTAATGAAATTTAAGTGAAAAGAGAGCATGCTTGAAACGTATGCGATTATAAAAAGTAAACTATGAGTTATAAAATTAGGGTAGAATATTAAGAACAGGTGTATATAATTATTTTTTCGAATACAATTTGAGGTGAAATAAAAGATGAGTTCAGAAATTTATCAAAATACGAACAACAATGAATTATGGCGTCAGGAAACGTATAATGCATATGTTAAAAAATATGGATTGCCTGTGGAAGCAGGCCAAAAAATCATGAGGAACCCGCAAAAAATATTAGAGCCTATTTATGAATATTTTGGTGATGTTGAGGGTAAAACCATATCAAATTTGATGGGGTCGATGGGCCAAAAGGCAGTGGCACTAAGTTTATTAGGCGCGAATGTGACGGTATTTGATATTTCACCTGGAAATCAACAATATGCACTTGAACTTGCAGCAGCGTGCAATTGTAAAATTGATTATGAAATATGTGATGTCCTAGAAATAAATTTGGATAAGCATGGGAATAAGAGTCACCTTGCCTTTGCAGAAATGGGGATTGTTCACTACTTTCAAAATCTGGATGCTTTTTTTAAAAATGTAAATGCCCTATTGGTCAATAATGGAAAATTCATACTCAGAGATTTCCACCCAGTTTCAACCAAACTCATCTCATCTAGGGGATCAACAGCCAAGGTGAGAAAACACAAGGTGACTGGTGATTACTTTAGTACTGCCCTAGAAGAACAGGAAGTTGCATTTTCGAAATATGCTGAACAAGCGGTTGTTGAAAAAGTAAAATTGAGGAAATGGACATTGGGTGAAGTCGTGACGGCACTTGCTCGAGTTGGTTTCTTAATAAATGAGCTCAGAGAAGAACCCAATCTTTCGTCGGAAGTTTTTGACAGTGGTATTCCCAAGACCTATACGATTGTCTGCACTAAGCTTTAAGAGGGGTGGCAGGCTATGGTGACAAGTGATAAAATAGACTATATGAAAATGGCCTTATTAGAGGCTGAAAAAGCTTATAATCTAGGCGAGGTACCAATTGGTGCAATTATCGTTAAAAATGGTAAAGTTATTGGCAGAGGCCATAATACGCGAGAATTATCGGAAAATGCCATAGCGCATGCAGAAATAAATGCCATTAATGAAGCCTGCGCAAATATAGGCCACTGGCGATTGACAGATTGTGAGCTGTATGTTACAATTGAACCCTGCCCTATGTGTATTGGGGCTATTTATCAGTCCAGAATTAGGTCGATAAATTTTGGCGCAAGGGACCCTAAAGGGGGTGCATGTGGCTCAATTTTCAATCTGTTTGACTTTAAGGGATTAAATCATTATTGTGAAATAAATGAAGGTATTTTAAGTCAAGAATGTTCTGAACTTATGAAGCGTTTTTTTAAAAGATTAAGATAGTGGAGAGATGTCCGAGCTGGCTAAGGGGCACGCCTGGAAAGCGTGTAAGGCTGTCATGGCCCCGCGGGTTCGAGTCCCGCTCTCTCCGCCATAAAATATATGCCGTGCTAGATGGGGAGGTAGCGGTGCCTTGTAACTTGCAATCCGCTGTAGCAAGATTGAAGTCCATCTAAGGGATACCGTTGTTGAGTCTGCCCATAATAAGTGGTGTTGATAATTGGGTCCTGCGCAATAAACACTTATGAACCCCGTCAGATCTGGAAGGAAGCAGCGGTAAATAGGACCGTTTATGTGCCGCGGGGGTTCCTGGTTTGAGCTAACTGTTATGGTAACGTCTGTAATGATATTTCGAAGATGGATGCACGGCTTACATATTAAAAAAGTTGTCTGAGGACAGCTTTTTTTGTTTTACTTTATTTTTAGCGCTTTTTTTAATATAATTTACATAGTGTTACAAATTATCAGATCGTGGGGAAAATAAGTGAATCAAGCGAAGGATTCAACAAAAAGAGAAACAATAAAAAGAGAAACAATAAAATATTTGATTAGATTCATTTCCATAGTGATTTTTGCTCTATTTATCGTCAATGCTGTGTTATTTGGCGTTTTTTGCTATGTTGAGAGGGTGCAAAAGAAAGATCCTATTGAAATTAAGTTAATAGATACGCCATTAAAAGGCGTTTTAGAATCCCTTGATATTACAGCGTCTATTATTTCAAATGAAAGCTTAAATCGTCCAGAATTTCAACCGCTTGAGATTGAACCCTTGCTGAGAATGCTTGCAGAATCTGATGATAAAATGATAGATGTTGATTATATAACGATGGACACTGTAAATAATTTAGAGAAAAGAAGTGTATCTTTTGTTGAGATCAGTGGTCCAATTGCAAATCAAGATCAGAAGCCTAAAAGTCTTAAGATTATGAGGTCAGTTATAGACCATA
>NZ_JBVBZF010000436.1:0-2433 GCF_057447755.1 Fusibacter sp.
AATGATTGATGCTCAGTTAGGCATGATTAGGGTTCAAGCCAAGGTAATTAAAATTGCTGAGGATTCAGTATCCGTTGAGTACACTTTTTTGCCAAATCAAGTGTTTCCAGCGTCAAAACAATATACATTGGTATATGAATTCAAATTGGGACAAGGCATTGTAAAAGAAAATAAAATTTTTTCTGAATATGAAATTGAAACCCTATTAACAAGGAAATCATCTGAAGCACCAGTTGAATTTGTTTCAAGATATATAAAACCAGATGAAATGGTGGCAAAGATATATTCAAACGCATACATGGCAGATCGCCTGTCTGACGCCATCTTTAAGGAAAAAAACAGATTGCCAAATCAGACCGATGATACCCTCTTAAAAGTTTATAAAACTTATTTGGAGGGTCTAAAACCTGAAAAGATATCTAGTATTTCCAGAGGAAAAGAAATGTTGGACTTCTTTGTTGAGATGTCTCAATCGCCTCTTGAATTAGTGAGTGCCTATATTGAATTTTACGAAGTGGAATGTTATGAGGAAAGTTATGACTGGACGGAACAAATACGCCTCTATGATTCTGCGCAATTTGATGCACTTTATTCTTATGATGATGTACTCAACAAGTTTACAGTAAATAAAAATCTCGTGGGAACCAATAGAGCCATTGGTGAACTTCTAATTAAAAATGGCTTGGATATTGACTATGTTGAAGGCTATCCATACATGGCGCCAAGTTCGGCATACTTAAATCGAATCATTAAACTCGATGATGATTTAGTGAAGCCTTATATTGAACTGAAGACTTTTCAGTATGATTTTTTTCCAATTCAATCTGATGCTTACTTAATGGTTTCTGCAGAAGAACTTTCAGAAGCAATACATGTATTTGATGCACATTATTTAGAGCATTCTACCTATGAAGCCTTTGATGAAGCAAAATATCTTGCAGACTACCTGTTTGAACTTTATATATTACCAAATGACTATTTTTCTGAAGACTATAATTACAAGGGGGCATATATTACTGAGTACTACCTAAAGAGTTATCAAGATTATATTAAAGCATACCCTGAATCGACTTATACGCCGATACTCTCTAATATTGTAAAATTGCTCAATGAGAATGCAATGGCTTATAGTAAACCCTTGGACCAGTATCTTAACACTTTAAATTATAGGCCAAATTCAGAAGCCTTTAGGCTCAGATTCAAACAGATCGACGAGTTTGAAAACTTGACCAAGGGAAAGCAGAGGATTTTACTCAATCCTAGTGCATCCCAAGTCCTTACGGTCTCGAATATAAATGATTTATTGAAGGCAATAGGGTCGAACAAAACCATATATTTAAAACCGGGAAATTATCAAATTCCATATAGCCTTGAGATTGAAAACGAAAATGTTGCAATCGATGAAGGGACCTTGAGAATTAAAAATGTTGAAAATCTAACACTCCTTACAGAGCAAGGTATTGCTGATTTGATTGCAGACAGCTATTTTGAAGTGCTTGTTCTTGACCATAGTTCAAATATACAGATGGATGGCATTCGATTGGGGCATTTGAGAGAGTACTGTGTTGGAGACGTCATAGCTGTTAAAGCCTCAAAAAATATTGAACTCAATCGATTGATACTGTTTGGTTGTGGCTATAATGGTTTGAACTTGGATCAAGTGAATGGGCTTAGCATCTCTAACACCTTGATTTCTGATTGCCAATCAAATGGTCTGGTTTTTTCGAACTCAAGTAATGTTTCCGTCTTAAACACTCAGTTTTATAGAAATGGCAAGCAGTTATTTGATTTTGTAAATACTAAGGGTATAGTACTTAGAGACGTTATTGCTAGAGATAATGATAAAATAGCATATGACACATCAAACGCACTAATGCGAGTTGATAAAGCGTCTGATGTCACTATTGATAATTCTGAGCTTGATACCACTTATGTAGATTTGATGATAGAGGGTGATGGTAGGGTTATCCAATAAAAATAAACGCTAGAGATCATGTATGTACATTGATTTCTAGCGTTTTTAGCTGATGAAATGCGTTTTAACTTGCAATCGAATAAGGGTCATCCATTAATAGGTGTTTTTTATGCTGAAAGAAAATAAATGCCAAGCATGGTGACAAATACAACTGGCAAAATCAAACGATATTGTTTATATAGTGATTTTGTATCTATGTTAAAGTACTCAAGGGTTAATACCTGACAAAGATGAAGCGGTGAGATATAATAAAATACAAATCCCGTCGTATAGATGAACATAGCAAGTCTCAGCTTGGTTTGTTCGTCTATGGCCATAGGTAAAATTAAGGGATAAAGTATAGCAACACTTGGTTGAATAGAAGCGAGTGTAAAGGATAATAATGCCGTACATAAAATGATGATGAACTCAATGGGTATTCCCATTGAAACAATATTGCTCATCTGTTCATAAAGATC
>NZ_JBVBZF010000437.1:0-2426 GCF_057447755.1 Fusibacter sp.
TAAAGAAGCTTGCCATTATGAAGCTACTATTTCTAATGATGGTCTTGAAGTGGACATCGTATTATCAGGTGTTCGTGCAGCCTCTGCCACTGCACCAGTCTTTACAGATAAAAGCAACTTAAAGGCACTGGATATATACTATCCATCTGATGATTCTTCAATTGGTTTATCCATAAAACTAAAGAAAGCCAGCCAATTCAAGGTATTTTCACTTAAAGACCCAGGCCGTATTGTTATCGATATCATGCCTAACAACTAGAATAAATTCTTTCTCTAAATCATCTTAATCATTAAATGAAAATGAGTTATCTATTAAATCTATTGGATTTGATAGATAACTCATTTTTTATAGAACTCTTTTAAATTTAAGTTCTAAGACGAGTGATTCTCTAAGCCTCCTTGGCCTTGTAAGATTTCAATAAGTGTTTCCACCACTTCTGCATCAAACTGAGTGAATGAACAAGCTCGCAGTTCCTCTATGATCTTCTCTTGGTCCAAGGAACTATTACGGTAGACTCTTTCACTTGACATAGCATCATAAGCGTCTGCGACCGATAAAATTTTTGCTTCTAGACAAATTTCATCTCCTTTTAGTCCTTGTGGATAGCCACTTCCATCAATGCGTTCATGATGCTGCAATATGATTTGATTGGCTTTTCCAAAGAAATGAATGTCTTTGAGAATATCATATCCAACTTCTGGATGGGATTTTATCATATTAAATTCTTCATCCGTAAGTTGACAAGGTTTATTGAGAATATGCTTTGGAATTGCAATTTTACCAATATCATGCAAAATACAGGCAAATTCCAGTTGTTTCAAGGCCTCTTCATCCAACGACATCCTATTTGCGATTTGCTGTGAGATCTGGCCTACGCGATCACAGTGTCCACGTGTATATTGATCCGATGCTTCAATGGCATTGGCAAGAACTTTCACAGTATGAATATAGTTGCTATCTCGTTCTTCTATTAGACTTTCAATGGCGTCTAACATGTTATTCATACTGTTTGAAAGCAGTTTGAATTCATCATTGGAGTTTATTTGACTTCTAACTTGATATTGGCCATTTCCATATTGTTCTGTGGTGTTTATTAGCAATTCCAAATTCGAAAGAATGTTCTTGAACCCCCAAAAGGCAAAGATAATACTGATGATTGATGTGATCAATATAATCATAAATGCCTGATGTCGCATTTGATTTAGTTCTTTATTGAAATCCGTTTTTGTAATAGCAATAAGTTTCCAATTATTAATATTGAGCGGTACTGAAGATATGACATAATCAATATTATCAACACTTTTTAGTTCAGAGACATTATTTCTCTCAAGCCCATCAATGAACTCACGTTTGTAAAATGCAATATCTTTTGAATTATGCGCAATGATGTCATTCTTTTGATTTATCAAAAAAATAGAGGAACTCTTTGCAAAGCTTAAATTGTCAATGATTTCAGTAAACTTAATCAATTCGATATCAAGCCCAATGACACCTTTCAACTTCCCGTCTTGATAGACAGCTTTTGAGACGGTTTGCAATATTTTTCCAGAGTCACCAGCATCCACATAAGGATCAGTCCAATAGATACGCCCCGATTGGCTAACAGTACCTTGATACCACTCCCTAGTACGGGCATCATAATCAGAAGGCATGCTAACATCCACAGGTGCAATGTAAATGGAACCATCAGATTCCATTGCATAATAAATCCATGTAATATCATTAATAGAGTTTGTGAGCCCAAGCCACTGCTGATAAATTTCATAAAAGTCGTCAGGGATTGTGGCTACAATGCGCTCTGTACTAGGATTCTTGTCATATCGAGTGATAAAATTTGAATTCGCCCATGTTTCAACAATAAACTCCATGTCAAAAATAAGTTTGTCAAAATAGTAATCACTAATGTTTCGCAACTCTTCTTCATTGTTGCTAATAATAATGTCAGATGTAATTTCTTTCAAATTGTTGTAATTTAAAAACCCAAGAAACATATTTGAAATGACAATAATAAAAATTAGCAGTGCCGTTACTTTGTATTGAATACTCACCTTTTGCATTCGTTCACCTTATATTATATCTAAATTTCGCCTTGAATAATGCGGGGTTTTCCAAAGATCATTAACACTTGATATTTTTGGATGCTTTGAAGATTTCAATAAGCTTCTTCAATATTTTAACATCCCCCCCTTGTTTCCTCAATACTTTTCTAGAGGCTTTAACCACCCCTTAATCAGCATTCATAATGCAGGAGCAAAAGATAATTATATAGAGCTTATTTTGATGGAATTCTTACCGGATTCTAATCATGGCTTAATTGATTTTATATCTCTTAAGGGTAAAATACAATTAATAAGATATCTAAGGAGGTGCTCTAAATGTTATTTTCGTTAATTACGATGGCGCTTGTTGGTAAACTACTTCATGA
>NZ_JBVBZF010000438.1:0-2425 GCF_057447755.1 Fusibacter sp.
CCCTTTAAAAAATTAAATAATCCCATTAAATTACTCCTTTATCATCTATTTTTTTAGCGCCTTAAGATTCTTATATTATATTTTACCATTACAGAGATTACATTTCTATAAACAGAGTCTTAAATGTTAACTCATCTTTGTAAATCCAATTAATGCCCACATCTTGTTTGCCACTACCATTCTCATTTAACCACTTTTAGCAAACCGATAATTCGCATTCTAAAGAGATGAAAACTCACGTTCTATAATAAAACAACCCTCATCCAGTGCCTAGGCTCTAAGCATCTGGTGAGGGTTCTATAAATCGGGGGAACGATTTAATGTATCTTTTGTATTTTTCTTAGTGCCTATTACTCAAAAACAGTTTGTGTGCGTTTGCTTTTAATACGTTGGGTTAAGATCAATATTACAAAGATTGCAAGGCCCATAAGATCCTGCGTTACACTTTCAGTAATTAATAAGATCGAACCCGCAAATACAAGTGCACGAATTAGAGGATTGAGTTTGCCCATCAGATAGCCTTCAGTTGCAATACCAATCATAAAAACGCCAATAATAGCAGTCACAGTCACCCTTAGAGCCACTGGTAAAGAAGTATCGATTAGCAAGAGCCCTGTATTATAAACAAACATATAAGGTACAATAAATCCTGCAAGTGCTAGCTTTACAGATTGTATGCCCGTTTTCATCGGATCGCCACCTGATATACCTGCTGCTGCAAATGAAGCCAGCGCCACTGGTGGAGTGATATTGGCAAACATTGCGAAATAGAAAACAAACATATGCGCTGCAATGGCTGGGACACCTAATTGGATTAGTGCTGGCGCAGCCATGGTTGCTGTAATCAAATATGCTGGTATAGAAGGTAAACCCATCCCCAGAATCATACAGGTGACCATGGTCAAGACAAGTGTTGCCAAAAGACTGGTATTTCCAAGTTGTATGATTGCATTGGCCATATTGAGACCAAATCCAGTAAGGCTCACAACGCCAATGATAATACCTACCACCGCACATGCAATTGCCACTGAAACAACTGAACGCGTACCTTCTTCAAAGGCATCTAGTATATCCTTAAAGCTCATTCTGGTTTCTTTTCGAATCATGCTCACCGCTATTGTTGCAATGATTGTACAAAATGCTGAAAAGATCACCGTTTTGCCACTAAAAAGTAACATATAAAGCAAGAATACAATTGGAATCAATAAATGGCCTCTTGCCTTCATAACATCCTTAACTTTTGGCAGTTCCTCTTTTGGGACACCTGTAAGGTTGTTTTTTGAAGCTCTAAGCTGTACCTGGACAATAATGCCTAAGTAATATAAGAGGGCAGGAATTGCTGCGCTGACCACGATGACACTATATTTTACCCCTAGCATCTCTGCCATGATAAAGGCTGCCGCACCCATAATCGGTGGCAAGAGCTGTCCGCCAACTGAAGCTGAGGCTTCGACTGAACCCGAAAACTCATCACTATAGCCCGTCTTTTTCATAAGAGGTATTGTGAAGGCACCTGTTGTAACGACATTTGCAACAGCAGAACCATTGATACTGCCTAGAAAACCACTTGCAATAACCGCTACCTTTGCCGGACCACCCTTAGTGTGTCCTGCAAGTGCCAAGGCGATGTCATTAAAAAACTGTCCCATTCCAGACTTGTTCATAACTGCGCCAAAGAGAATAAACAAAAAGATGTAACTTGCCGCAACGTTTACAGAGGTGCCGTAAATACCCTCTGTATTGATAAAGGCATGGTTAACGAGTTTGGCCCAAGTATAACCACGATGCATGAAGATGCTTGGCATATGTTGTCCGAAGAGACCATATGCGAGAAAGAGTAAACTGAGCATAACAAGTGGCCAGCCAGATATTCTTCTTGATGCCTCTAAAACCAGTAAAATTAACATGGTCCCCATGATAACATCCATGGTATTCGGCATGCCCATTCGGTTGATGAAATTTACATAATCTGTCCAAATATAGACTGCCACTGCTATAGACATAATTGCTAATATATAATCATACCATGCAATTGTTTTTCTAGAGGACTTTCCACTTGCCGGATAGAGAAAAAATGCCATAACCAGCATCATTGCTACGTGGAGAGAACGGTGCAGATGGGTCGCTGGGTAACCGATAAATGAGGTTATAAAATGGTACATTGCAATCCCTATTGCCATCCAGTAAAGGATTCTGGAAAATGATTTATTTTCAAGCTTTCGCGTTTTTGACTCTTTGTCGTATTTCTCAAGTAGCTCCAGTTGCATATCGTCCATTTCATTTCCTACTTCTGCGCTTAATGCTTTATCTTTATTTAACGAGGCTTTCGCCATAGTTGAAACCTCCTTTCAATCTTCAGTTCTATAGGTTCATGATGAGGCATTTGGGTGCCTCTAATAATCTCACTATTATTAATTGCGATATA
>NZ_JBVBZF010000439.1:0-2423 GCF_057447755.1 Fusibacter sp.
CGTAGCAATTTGGCGGTGCGTATTAAAAAAGAGGTCCATATGGTGGATACGAATTGTATTGTTCCAGTCGACCAGGCATATCCAAAGGAGGCCTATGCCGCCTATGCCATAAGACCCTCCATTCTTAGACAACTCAATCAATATATAGAAGAAATTCCCCTAGTTCCGGTTGAAATGTCATATTCTGAAGTCTTCCTCAAAACAAAAACTGAGTTGGAGACATGCAATAAAGCTGATGCATTAAGTTCTGTGGCCTCCTTTATAGAATGCCATTTGGGACACTTGGAATCACTACCTTCAGTGAGCCAGTACTTTCAAGGGGGTGAAGACCAAGCCATTAAGAGGTTGGCAAACTTTCTTGGAGAAAGAATTTCCAAATATGACAGTAGACCTGATGCCGATTATATATCAAGATTAAGCCCGTATCTTCATTTCGGCCAGATTAGCCCACTGACTATATATCTTGAAATGCTCAAGGCAAATGCTGTAAATGATGATTTTGTGGAACAATTGATTGTCAGAAGAGCGCTCGCCATTAACTATGTCTATTATAACTCTAATTATAAGGGTCCATTGTCTTTGATATTGCCTAATTGGGCATATGAGACTTTGGAAGTTCATAGGTTAGACCCAAGGGTGTGTTACACACTTGAAGAAATAGAAAATGGAAAGACAGAGGATGTCTATTTTAATGCAGCGCAATTGGAAATGGTAACCACTGGTCATATGAATGGTTATATGCGAATGTATTGGGGGAAAAAGATCCTTGAATGGTCAAGGACACCTGAGGAAGCCTTTGAAAGATTGATTTATCTCAATGATAAGTATGAGCTAGATGGCAGGGATGCCAATGGATATGCTGGCATTGCGTGGTTATTTGGAAAACATGATCGGCCTTGGAGAGAAAGGCCGATATTTGGTAAGGTTAGATATATGAATGCTCAAGGACTTGAGCGCAAATTTAACATGAAAAAATACTTTTAAATGCGACTTTGCTTGGTGAGGGTTTCAACGATGGTCGTATCCTCTTCTAATTGTTCAAAAATGTTCTGCAGTTGGCTGGAAAGGACGTCAGATTGGGTTCTCAACTCATCAGTGAAATCAACAACTTTTTTATAAATTTCATTTTGAAGGGTTGACTCTTTAGACACTTGAGAAACCTTGCTTGTGATTTGATGTATCAAATCCAAAATTGAAGTGAGTTGATCAGCGTTTTGCTTGGAAAAAGAAAGGGTCACTTCTAAATCCCGAGACAAGGCTTTGTTTTGCTCACTATTTGCATTTATTTCAAAACTGAGTTCATTTTGGACCTTCTGAATCTTGTCCAGAATGGTTTCGGTATTTATTGAAAGCTTTCTTATTTCACTTGCAACAACTTCAAAACCTTTGCCATGTTCACCAGCACGTGAAGCTTCAATGGAGGCGTTTAGTGCCAGTAGTTGAATTTGACTTGATATTTGGAAGATTGATGAGAGTTCTTGATTAATTTCTGATGAAACTGTAAACAACTTTTCATTGGATTCTATGGCATTCTGAAGTCCTGATGCTAATTTTTCAAGCGTTTGGTTGTTGGTGTTCATAAATTTCAAGGTGCCATCGTATTTGGTGTTGAGTGTATCGAGATCATCCATTGATGTTTGTATTGCATGGTTGACATTACCCACTTGATTAGACAAAGACAGCATGGCATTGGCAATATCCACATTATAGCCCTTGATTTGCTGGTCCTTTTCTTGTATTGCCACTGTGGTATTCTGAGTCCGTCTAAAATTTGTTAAGAGTTCACTTGAACGTAGGGACAGCTTATTTAGTAGTGAAGCTTGATCCTCTGTGACTTTGACAACATCCTGTTTGGAAATCGCCATATCACTTAACAATTTTTGATTTTCTTCAAGGAGAACCATTGCCTTTGCTTTGCTGACACCACCAATTAATGCAAATAAGCCTAAAAAGAGGGGCGCGGTATCAATCATGTATAGCAGCTTGTTTTCGTTATGTATCCAAACTAATGACGTGAGAGATAGGGTTTGTTTTTTTAAAATAAGGTCTAATGTAATTGCCATGATTGGGAACATAAGGCCAAATAATACACCCACTAAAAAATAATTTCGCTGGATATGGTTTTTCATACGAACCTCCTTTGATGAACATGTAATTTATACCCATTACTTGTAAATGTAATAGATTATCTGGTCGATTCATAAAAATTATTTAGAAAGAAGAAAGTCTATTGTGTCCCATTTCAAAGTGGTATATAATTAGCATCGTGTTAAACTGATGTAAAATTATAAGAATAGGCATACCTTGTAATTTTACAATCAAATCGGACGAATGTCTTTAAATTGAAGGGTAAAATGATAGAGAAGTATAAAAAACAGATTGATCAACATAAATGGATTATTATGAAATTAATCGGCATTTAC
>NZ_JBVBZF010000440.1:0-2382 GCF_057447755.1 Fusibacter sp.
AAGACCATTTATGATGACATCGACAGTTTGACTGATGTGTATCAATTGATTGAAGATGCCATTGTTGAGGAACCGCCATATACTTTAAAAGATGGTGGCGTTATTAAGACCACTTATAACCAAGAGCTCGAAAAGCTACGTGATGCCGTAATCAATGGCAAACAGTGGATACTGGATATTGAAAACAAGGAAAAAGAAAGAACGGGCATAAAAACCCTCAAAATAGGATTTAACAAGGTCTTTGGTTATTATATAGAAATTTCCAAGGGCAGTGCTAAGCTTGCACCAGAGTCTTATATCAGAAAACAAACGCTTGCCAATGCAGAGCGTTATATCACACCAGAGCTTAAGGAAATTGAAGAGACAGTCCTTCATGCAGAAGAGAAGATTGGTAGACTGGAAAGTGAACTCTTTAGTCAATTAAAGCAGGAAATTATGGTGCATATAGAGCGTATACAAAAGACTGCTTATGCTGTTGCATCCCTTGATGCATTGGTTTCTTTCGCAGAGGTAAGCTATCGTTATGGTTACGTCATGCCTAAGATATCTAAGAAGCAAGTACTCAACATTAAAAATGGACGTCACCCAGTGATTGAGCGAATTTTCAATGACGAACTCTTTATACCCAATGATACTTTACTGGATCAAGATGACCATCAGTTTTACATTATCACAGGGCCAAACATGGCAGGTAAATCCACTTATCTCAGACAAGTGGCACTGATCACCTTAATGGCACAAATAGGCTGTTTTGTACCAGCTGAAAAAGCTGAAATTGGCATTGTCGATCGAATTTTCACAAGAGTTGGTGCATCAGATGACCTGTCGCAGGGCCAGAGTACCTTCATGGTGGAAATGAATGAACTTGCAAATATCCTCAATAATGCATCACCAAGGGCCTTGATCATTCTCGATGAAATCGGAAGAGGGACGAGTACCTATGATGGTTTAAGTATTGCTTGGAGTGTGGTTGAATACATTTCAAAGCTTAAAACAAAGGCCCTTTTTGCAACCCATTATCACGAACTCACAGAACTTGAAGGGAAACTTCATGGGGTGTGCAACTTTAGGATATCCGTTAAAGAATCCAAGGATGATATCTTATTCCTTAGAAAGATTGAACGTGGTGGTGCCAATCAAAGTTTTGGGATTCAGGTTGCCAAACTAGCAGGCGTTCCAACACCAGTGATTGAACGTGCTAAGGAGATCCTGGCAAAGCTTGAAGTCAATGATATCAATAACAATATTAACAATTTGAATGCCCTTGATGCTTCCGCTGAAGCTGCATCAAAAGGACCATCTTTGAATACAAATCAAATCTCCATGGATTTTAATGGTGAAAAAAGTGCTTATGTCATAGATGAAGCACTCTTTAAGTACCTTGAAAACGTCGAGGTGGAACAACTCACGCCGATAGAAGCCATGAATACACTCTATCAAATCGTCAGCCAGTTTAAAAATAGGAAGTGATTAGATGAATCAAAGTACACGTCTTAATACCAATCGCATAATGAGATTAGATGAAGTCACAGCCAGTAAAATCGCTGCTGGTGAGGTTGTTGAAAAACCTGCAATGGTGGTTAAAGAGCTTGTTGAGAATGCTGTGGACGCAGGTGCTACAGAAATCATTATAGACATCAAGAAGGGCGGCAAGAAGCTCATTCGAGTTGTTGATAATGGCAGTGGTATTCATCGTGACGATGTGGATTTGATGTTCGAACGTCATGCCACAAGTAAAATTAGAAAAATTGATGATTTATATAAGACGCTTTCTCTTGGTTTTAGAGGTGAAGCCCTTGCCAGTATTTGTGCCGTTGCCAATGTAGAAGTCATCACCATGCAGGAATCTGACGATTATGGCATCAAGGTAGAAGCATCTGGTGGTGCCATCGTAAACAAGAGTGAAATGGGTGCCAAACGGGGTACCAGTATCGTCGTAAGAGACTTGTTTTACAACACACCTGCCAGACTTAAATTTTTGAAAAGTGACGCTGTTGAAACCAAGCACATATCAGAAATTATGGGGCATTTAGCATTGTCACATCCTGAAATTGCCTTTAAGTACACAACGGATGATCAGTTGGTATTTAGGACACCAGGAGATCAAAAGCTTGAAAATACTATTTTTTCTATCTATGATCGAACCTTGATTAAGCATTTGTTTGAAATAAAAGATGAGTATGATTTTTTAAAGCTCAAGGGCTACATTTCTACCTTTGACTATACAAAGGGCACACGCCAGCAACAGATCGTATTCGTCAATGGACGATATGTGAAAAGTGATATCATTAAGGATGCCATCCAATTGGCATATAAGCCTTATTTGATGAATAACAGATATCCTGTGTGCTTTTTATTCCTTGAAATAGATCCAGATAAAAT
>NZ_JBVBZF010000441.1:0-2342 GCF_057447755.1 Fusibacter sp.
GATCCAAACCTGTGATTTGCCTCACACTTTTGAAAATTAATCATTTTTTTATTCTGCTTGGCTGAAAATGGTATAATAAAGGCATAAGGATCTAAAAATTGGAGGTAGACATGACCCCATTTAAAATTGTAAATAACAGCGGCTGCGCTACTTGTGGCCATAAATTGTGTGCACGTAAGGTTTCCCTGTTTTCAAACATGGATGACCAGCAACTTCAGACGATACTCACACTCATAGAGCGTAGGCAGTATAAAAAAGGCGATATCATATTAAGGCAAGGCGATACCTTTGACCGACTATACATTATCAACGCCGGCGGCTTGAAGGCGTGTACCTTTGGTGAGGACGGCAAGGAGCAAATCCTATATATTCTGAACGAAGGCGACAGCATCGGAGAGTTCTCTCTTCTCAAAAGCGAGATTGCACAATATGATCTCATTGCCATGAAGTCAAGCCATCTGTGTACGATTCCAAAGAGCCGATTTGATGCCTTCCTTACGGAAAACCCTGAGATGATGTTTTCAATTCTGGAATCTGCCCATGAAAAAATTACATCCCTTGAAAGATTGGTTGCTGCCATTTCATCCTCGGATGCAGATATTAGGCTTAAATTCTTAATCCAAAGGCTCTGTCAGCAAAATGGCAAGACAAGGCCAGATGGCATTTTACTCCCCCTCTCTTTAACACGTGAAGACATGGCCAACTTCGTGGGGGTTACCAGAGAAACCATCAGTAGAAAGCTCTCCAGTTTGAGTAGCGAAGCCATCATCGAATTTATTGACCAAAAGACATTGCTCATTAAGTCAACCGACTACTTTGACCTCTAAACATAAAAAACCACCTCGTCAGAAGAATTTTCTAGCAAGGTGGTTTTGAATTTATACCTAGATCACAAATCACTAAATCATTAAACATTGGGTTGCAATAGCTTCTCAATCGCTGTAATCATCTTTTCAGGTGGTGCAGAAGGGGCATAGCGCTTGACGACATTGCCATTTGCATCAATTAAGAACTTGGTAAAATTCCATTTGATTTCAGATCCCAATAAAGAACTCTTCTCTGTAACAAGATATTTGAAAATTGGATGAGCTGTATCTCCCTTGACATCGACCTTGTCAAACAAGGGGAATGTAACCCCATAATTGATCTCACAAAAATTCTTGATTTCTTCATTCGTGCCAGGCTCTTGATGTGCAAACTGATCACATGGAAAACCCAAAATCACAAATTTCTCAGGTCCAAATCGTTGATATAGTGCCTCTAAACCCTGATATTGAGGTGTAAATCCACATTTACTCGCTGTGTTCACTACAACCACAACTTTACCCTTGTAAGCTGCCATACTCACAGTTTCGCCATCGATTGTCACTGCTTCAAATTCATAAAATCTCATGATGTCACCTCGTTTCTTTGACAACATTTGATTCATCTTCGATGCCTCAAACCTTGTTGTCTATAATGTTATATCTATATCCATTAAAGAAACTTTCAAGCAGCTAATCATCATATTATAAAAATTTGAAGATTATAATAAATTGAGATTTTACCGTTTTTCATCCACTTTATGATAAACTATATAATCAACTGACGACTTAATAACCTACGGTATCTATTAATCTATAAGACATTCGTTCATCGATACCACTAGAAAGGAAAGATTCTTGAGAAATTCATTCGCACTTAAAGTAAATAAATATTTTTATTATGGTTGGCTTATTTTACTGGTTTCAGCCATTAGCACCTTTTTTTCATCCCCTGGACAAACCTATTCTATATCTGCCTATATAAACTCATACGTTGCAGATTTTGGTTATTCTCGAACCACCATCTCGACGCTCTACACTTTTGCAACATTGCTATCGGGTTCATTAATCATATTCATGGGCAAAGCAGTTGATCGCTATGGTCAGCGAAGAATGCTTGTCATTGCTGGATTTATGCTGTCCATGGCATGCTTATTTAACAGCTTCATCGTGAATACCACCATGATCTTTGTCGGATTTTTCTTTTTAAGGTACTTTGGACAGGGCTCACTAACGCTTGTACCCGGTGCTCTCATTCCACAGTGGTTTGATAAAAATCGAGCATTATCTCTTAGTCTACTCTCCTATGGCACCATGGTCGGCAATATGTTCGCACCAACCCTAAACACTTTTATGATCAATCGATACGGTTGGCAAATCGCATGGCGTGGCTGGAGCGCCCTTTTGCTCTTTATTTTTGTACCTTTAGTGGCCTTTTTTATCATCAACAAACCCGAGGATATTGGCCTGCTTCAAGACAATCAAAAAGTTAAAAATCAAACAGAAATAGATGATGAGCTTAAGAAAATGAGCCTTGAA
>NZ_JBVBZF010000442.1:0-2325 GCF_057447755.1 Fusibacter sp.
ATGGAAATGAAATGGATAATTTACCCGTTGGATTTGTTTCACCAAATAGGATTTCACCTACTACTTTTCCACCAAACATGCCTGAATTAAAGGTTTCTATAAGGGCATCCGCATGTTCTTTTATCCATGGAATTGAAAGTGGCTTGCCATTGACTAGGATGACAATTAGTGGTTTACCTGTGGCCTTAAGATTTTCAAGTAAGGCCTGTTGGCCACCAGATAAATCAAGATTTGCTCTATCCTTAAATTCACCATTTTGTTCTATACAATCACCGACAACTGCTATAATCACATCACTTTCTTGTGCAATTGCAACAGCAGCTTCAATTTGTTGGTCTTCAAGATCCCAGACATGACAACCCCTGTGATGTGTCACCTGGACATCATATTTTTTAGCCACTGCTCTTATACCTTGCACCATGGTATAGTGCTCTTCAATGGGAACTTCATCCTTAGGATATGGATGTGTGAAATAAGTCCAATCACCATATTGTGACTTAATATCATCTGCATTCGGCCCGATTACGGCTAGCTTTTTAACAGCTTTATTCAGTGGTAGAATATTATTTTTATTCTCTAGCATTACCATGGCTTTTCTTGTGAGATCAAGATTTATCTTCTTATGCGCTTGGCATGAAAAAATATGGCTGTTTCGATCAATTTCTTTGTTGACCTTTTCAAACAATCCCATTTTAAACTTGATCAACAAAATTCTTCTAACCGCATCGTCAAGTGCAGCCATACTGACTTTTCCACTTCTTACAAGCGCAATCATCGACTCATAAAAGGCTGGCGTATTCATAATCATGTCATTGCCGGCCAAAAGGGTTTTTGTTGCGGCATGATCAATGTCACTTGCAACATGCTGCTGTGTCACTAAGCTCTCAGTATTATTCCAATCTGTCACAACAAAACCTTCAAATCCAATTTCAGATTTTAGCATCTGCTTGATCAACTTATGGCTTGCAGTAACCGGTTTTCCATCTATAGATTGATAGCCCGTCATAAAGGTAGCACAACCTACTTGTGATGCTTTTTTAAATGGTGGTAGAAAGACCTCTCTTATTTTTCTCATACTGACCTGACTGTCGTATGAATCTCTACCACCAGTGGATTCGCCATAAGCCAAGTAGTGTTTTGCACATGCAAGAATGCTGTCATCTTCGGCTAAGCTTTTACCTTGATAACCCTTGATAATGGCACTACCAAGTTCACCAATTAGATAGGCATCCTCACCAAAGGTTTCATCTACCCTACCCCATCTGAGATCCCTTGCAATGCATAAAACCGGTGAAAAGGTCCAGTGTATGCCATCCGCTGTAACTTCTTTTGCCGTCACTCGGCCCATCTCTTGGATAAGATTTCTATCCCAACTGCATGACACTGCAAGTTGTGATGGAAATATCGTGGCACCATTATGAAGGGCATGGCCATGAATAGCATCAATTCCAAAAATTACAGGTATTCCAAGTCGTGTAGCCTTTGCCATCTGCTGTATTTCATCGATTTCATCTCCTAGAACGTGCAAAAAGGAACCTGCTGTTTTCTCAGTGACCCATCTATTTCGATCTTCATCACTCATTCTGCCATATATCCAACCTACGGCCTTGCCATCTTCAAATTTGGGGTCAGCTTTCATACAAGAAATCTGCATCATTTGTCCGACCTTCTCTTCAAGGGTCATTTGACCAAGTAAAATATCTGTTCTTTTTTCAGGAGATAGACTTGAATTTAAATAGTCTTTGTTCACACGTAATCCTCCCTTCTTTTTATTGTATGAGGCCATTTATACTTCCTCTTAAATCTCTTTATAATTAATTTAATTCCAGAACTAATGTCTCAAAAGGTCTTAGCTTATAACCTTGCGAAAATCCAACACGGCTACCAATAGACCCATCTTCAAAATTACTCATTAGAACTTGTTTCACCATTTTAGGGTATTTGAATACGGTCTCTTGATCTGAAAAATTGGCCAAAACCAGGATTTCAAATTCTTCATTTTTCCTTAAAAATGCCATGACACTATCCTCAGTATCCTCAATGGCTACAAACTCACCCGATACAAGTACATCCGAATACTGAGGATTCTTCCTTAAGGCTATCAGCTTTCTATAGTAATTAAAGATAGAAGACTCGTCATTCAACTGACCAGATACATTAATTTTTTTGTAATTTTGATTGACGATCAGCCATGGCTTTCCTGATGTAAATCCAGCATGATCACTCTCATTCCATTGCATTGGCGTTCTCGAATGGTCTCTACTGAACTTATTGACAAAGCCCAGTGCCTCTTCCTTGGTATAGCCTAATTTTAAAGCTTCGTTA
>NZ_JBVBZF010000443.1:0-2322 GCF_057447755.1 Fusibacter sp.
ATAATTGGCTTGTGAAGGAACAAGGTGGAAAGATGATCCATGCCATGAGCGACAACACTAAGCAAAGGGTGACTTATATGTTGTCGGAGCCTCTGAGAATTAACAAGTTATATGAGCAGGTCATATCAAAGGATGGTTTATATGGCCAAGCGTCTGCTGAAGCCATTCAAGATTACACTTTGGATGTCATGAAATCACTAAGTCAAGATTTACCTCAAATCAGCGTAATCAGTTATGGCGATGAGAATGGTAATTTTATTGGCTATAGGAAACGTAGTGATGAAAAAGGGTTTGATCTGATGCTTAAAGATTCTCGAACGACTGATTTACTAAACATATATGATGGTGAAACAATTTACGATCCAATTGTAGGTTCTTATGAAGGTTATGACCCCACATCAAGACCGTGGTATGCACCTGTTAAAGAAAATCAAAGACCTCAGTGGTCAGACATCTATATTAATATGGACGAAAAAATGGAAGCTACGCTTTCAACACTTGTGCCGGTATTTGATAAGCAAAACGTTTTTAAAGGGGTTGCAGATATTGATGTTAAGCTATCGGGCATTAATACCTTTTTAAAGAATGACAGATCCAAGGGAAATGGCGCTATTTATATTATTGATAGTGATTGGCGCATTATTGCGCACTCAATGGAGGAATCCAATGTAAAAATTACAGCCACAAATCCTCCTGAAGGCGAATTGCTACAAGCGGTAGATAGTCAAAATCAACTCATAAGGTCAAGTGCTGGTTTTCTTCAGTCGCAAAATATCGCATTAGATCAAGTGGTAACAATTAATAATGTCAATAATAAGCAGTTAGCTTTGATTTCAAAACTTGATGAACCCAAAGGACTTGACTGGAGAATTGTAATCGTGCTGCCTGAAAGTGATTTAATGGGACTTGTTAAGCAGAGACAGATGACCACGATTATTTTAATGGCGGTCTTGGTAATAGTAGTAACACTTCTGGGCATGTTCACCATTTCTAAAGTCATAAGTCCAATATTGAATGCTTCAGCTGCTGCTCGAGAAATAAACGTTGGAAACTGGGAAACAGGTTTAAAGACTAGCGGCCTTAACTTCTATGAAACGGATAATTTGATCAGTGCTTTCAATATGATGATCAGTCGACTTAAGGACACCTTTCATCAAATTACGGTAAGTGAGGAGAAATATAGGGCTCTTGTTGAGAATGTAGACAATATGATCTATAGCTTGACACCTGAGGGTAAGTTTATATCGATTAACAACTCCTTTGAAAAGTCAATTGGCAGAAAGAGAGAGGATGTTATTGGAAAAGACGCTTATGATATATTCGAGACACAAGCGGAAAAAGATTACTGGTCTGGTGTTGTCGCCAATATTCAGAAGACCAAGCAAAAGATGAATTTTCAATATGAAGTTAAAAACAATGATGCGACTAGTACTTATTTGAATGTGAATTTGATGCCGATTCTTGATAATGAATCCAATATCATCATGATATTAGGTTCGAATATGGATATTACTGAATTAATTCTTGCTCAGAATGAAATTAATCGGATGATTGAAACTGAAAAAGAAAACCTTGAGATTCAAGTAGCAGAAAGAACCAATGCATTAAGGATGGCCATGGATGAACTCGTTGAAAAAGAAAAAATGGCTTCACTTGGTTCATTGGTATCTGGAATATCTCATGAAATAAACACCCCTCTTGGCGTTTCTGTTTCTGCTGGCTCGTATTTGGAAAAATTAACCCGAGAGATAACCGACAAACTCGATGCCAATGAAATCACAAAATCAGATTTTATTCAATTTATAGTGAATCTGCAAGAGAGCATTTCCATTATTAACACTAACTTAAATCGTGCGGCAGAACTTGTAAGAAGCTTCAAGGAGATTGCTGTTAAACAAAGCATAGAAGGTAGAATCAAGTTCAATGTATATGATTATTTTAGTGCGACAATCTTGAGTTTGAAGCATGAATATAAGAACGCCTCCCACCAGATTGTATTAAATTGTAATAAGGCTTTAGAAATTGTGAGCTTCCCTGGTGCATTCTCTCAAATATTGACCAATCTAATGATGAATTCTATTATTCATGGGTTTGAAAACAGTGAAGGCGGACTAATTACCATTGACGTATCGCTTAATGATCAGCTTTTAAGAATTGATTATAGTGATAATGGTAAAGGCATATCAAATGAGCACGTTTCTAAAATATTTGATCCGTTTTTTACAACGAATCGAAATAAGGGCGGGAGCGGTTTAGGACTCAACATTGTCTATAATATCGTCACGAGTCAGTTGAATGGTAAAATTCACTGCACTTCAGAAC
>NZ_JBVBZF010000444.1:0-2300 GCF_057447755.1 Fusibacter sp.
AAAATATATAATTGAAATTATTAATCACATGAGATTAAAACCATAAGGAGGCTATTATGTCAGTAGAACGTGAAGGTAAAATGGGTGCAAGGGATTTACATTTATTTTTTTTAATAGATGCTTCGGATTCCATGAGTTATGGTGGCAAGGTAGAAACACTAAATAATGCCATAAGAGAGTCAATTCCTCATATTAAGGAAATTGCTAGGGAGACAGAAGGGACCATAAAAATTCATGCCTTATCTTTTTCAACAGGTGCAAGATGGATTGTCAGAAATGTGGATGTGAGAGATTTTACTTGGGAAAATATCGTGACCAAGGGGGTTACGGATATGGGACGTGGTTTTGAAATTCTTGCAGAAAAATTGGAAACTGAGTTTCAAGGTGCAAGAGGTTATCAGCCTGTGATGATTCTATTATCGGATGGTTTGCCAACGGATGATTATGAAAATGGTCTTAAAAAATTAAAGGCAACCAAATGGGGGAGCAAGGCCATTAGAATCTCAATTGCAATTGGCTCTGAAACGGATATGGATGTTTTGCAGGACTTCATTGGAGACTCATTTAGAGGAGAGCTTAAACCCTTACTCGCTAAGAACGCTAGCGATTTAAAGAATTATATTAGATGGGCATCTACAACCGTATCAACCGCATCCATCAACCCTGTAAAAAATACAATCCCATTGCCACCAACATTGGATTCGGAGGTTAATGTGGAAGAACTGGATTGGTAGATATAATGAATAAATGGAAAGTGATGAGTCATAGTCAAATTGGCTCATCACATCTTAGAAATGATAAACCCAATCAAGATGCCTTTCAATACGTCAATGGTGACCTAGTGATGGCTGCCGTCAGTGATGGTCATGGTTCTGATGCACACAAATTTAGTGAAATCGGTTCTAAACTCGCTGTTGAGTCTGCAATGACAGTGATTGAAAAGCTTTTAAAATCAAAAGAAGAAATCGAGAAAGAAAGGTTCAATTTTTTTGAGGGACATGAGCTTTCTTCTGAGTCAGTTCAGACTTGGCTTTGCGCGTATTTTTCTAAACTTTTGCCTCAACAAATTGTGACACTCTGGAAGACAAAGGTCTTGGCGCATTATGAGTCTCAAATTGGCCTTAATGACCCTACGGAAGACCTCAACGCAATTTACAAGTACTATGGTTGCACCCTGTTAACATTTTTTGAGTTTGGCAACAATTTGATATTTTTGCAAATTGGAGATGGCCTAATCGGTATATACGAAAATACAGGTCGTTTGATTCAGCCGATCATAGAGGACAAACGCCATATAAACAATCAAACGACTTCTTTGGCGGATGACTATGCTGAAATTGAGTTTAAAACAGGGATATACCCATTAGGGGATGACCTAGCATTTATAGCCATGACCACTGATGGTGTTGAAAATGCCTATCCTAATCACGAGACAGATTATATTTACTTTTATCACGCCATAAAGGGCTTAATTTTAGAAGGCCTTGATTCAATAGACTACTTACTCGAAAGAACAAGCCGTTATTCAGGCGATGACTCTACTGCTGTCATTTTTTACAGAACACCACCACTATTTCAGCCGCCTAAAGAAGATGTCCCTGAAACTACTATTGTTTTCAGACCAGTCCCTGAGGAATATACGCCAATTGAACACGCTCTTTGTGAGTCTACAAGTAGTCACTTCATGGGAATTGCAGCAGAACTTTGTTATGCATTTGAGACGTTTGAACGCAGGGATGAATGTGTTGTCATTTTGGCTTTGCAGGATATTTGGGTGAATCGCAAGGATAAAAAACTACTGTTTATGGATCGAGTCTTGAGCCCATTAACCCCTAAGGCAAAATGGCAATCACGTCAACTCTTGGCACAATTGCTTTATCAGATCTTTTATAAATCGCCACCAAAAGCTGAGGGCGTTTTGGGACTTAAAATCGAGCCATTTAAGAATGCATGGCTTAAAGGTATTGAGGCCCCTATATCACCCCAGGTATGGTCAAGGATTGTAGATCAAATCCGGCAAATGGCACATTTTGATTATACTAAAGGAAAATTTGTATTTGAAGATAGAGAAAATGACAAAGATATAGATAAAGATAAAGAGTCCTCTCCTGGTGTTGAATTGGTTTCGCAAATTGGGGCCTATGAATTGTTTTATGATACCATACTCTATTTGCACCAAATAATGAAATTGGGAAAAATAACAAACTCAATTGTTGGAGAAATCGTTACACACCCTCAAAACGTTAAAATATGGGGCATAAAGAACTGTTCCAATCATGAATGGGTCCAGTATATGAAGG
>NZ_JBVBZF010000445.1:0-2284 GCF_057447755.1 Fusibacter sp.
TTTGACTTTCTCTATCAAGGCATCGCCACGCAGCAGGAGCGCCTTCTTGAACTGGTGGTGCTCATGTATAGGGTGGCCTATGACGAGGGTGTTGAAGAGGATGCCATTATCCGCTATGATCAGTATCTTAAGGAAATGATTGCCCTTAACAATCCTAGCGATGTACAGAGATGGCTCACCAATCGAATCAAATACATCACAGAACAAATTGAGAAAAGTAAGAGTAAAAAGTGCTCCTTTATCGTGGAACGTGCCAAGAGGGCACTTGAACAAGAGTATCATACTGAAATCACCCTAGAGGGCATTGCAAGGCAGTTAAACATCAGCCCTCAGTATCTCAGTAAGCTCTTTAAAGAGGAGACGGGCCAGAATTTTATAGAGTATTTAACGCGTGTAAGGGTGGGTATGGCACAAACCCTGATGAAGACCTCTTATAAATCCGTTAAGGAAATATGTTTTGAGGTGGGCTATTCAGATCCAAATTACTTTAGCCGCTTGTTTAAAAAACAAACAGGGCTCATGCCGACAGAATTTATGAATCAAGTAAAAAGTCAATTCTAAGAGATAGATGTGAGGGGGAAGCACATGAACGTCAGAAGAGGCAGTTTTCTCATAATTGTATTTTTTATCATGGGGGGGATATTGCTTTTTTGGCAAGAGCCGCCACCTGAAAAGGATGACACGATTAAGATTGGATTTCTAGTGGATTCACTTGTTATAGAACGCTGGCAAAAAGACCGAGATATTTTTATTTCAAAGGCCAAGAGTTTGGGGGCTGAGGTGATTTTAAAAAATGCCAACGAAGATGCAGCACTTCAGAGTGAACAGGTGAAAGACTTGGTGGAGCAAGGGGTAGATGCTATTGTGATCATACCCTATGATCGAAATGCCATAGGACCGGCACTTAAACAGGCCAAGCGAAACAATGTTAAGGTCATCGCCTATGATCGCCTAGTCGAGAAGGGTAATGTAGACCTTTACATCTCCTTTGACAACATCATGGTTGGGCAGATCATGGGAAGTCAGCTGCTTGAAAAGGTGCCAAAGGGGAATTACATCATCATCAACGGTTCACCCAAAGACCATAATGCCTTTATGTTTAATGAAGGGTATATGTCTGTACTAAAACCAGCAATTGAAGCTGGAGAGATCAAGGTGATTAAGGAAGTCTGGGCTGAGGACTGGCGTGAAATTTACGCTTACGATGCAGTGAATGAAGTCATTGATTCAGGTCTTAAAATAGATGGCATTATCGGTGCAAATGACGATTTGGCAGAAGGGGCCATTAGGGCTTTGCTTGAAAGACAGCTGGCAGAGTCGGTTTATGTCACTGGCCACGATGCCAATCTCTCTGCATGCCAGAGGATTGTCGAAGGTACCCAGTATATGACGGTCTACAAGCCCATTAAGACACTTGCCCAAACGGCTGCTGAAATCGCAGTGGAGATGGTGACCACAGAGTCTGACAAGTCCTATACAGAGGATACCATTTTCGATGGTGAAAGAAACATCCCCTATGTGAAGCTTACGCCTAAACTCGTGACCAAGGACAACATCGTCGCTGTGGTGATCAAGGATGGTTTTCACTTGCTCGAGGATGTTTATCGCAACATTCCAAAGTCAGAGTGGCCAAGTCAATAAAACCTAAATATCAGAACTAGACAATTTTGTGATTAATTTTGTCTAGTTCTTTTCTTTTGTATACACGACATTATTAATTCTGTCTAGAACATGATAATTCACTCTATTTTAGAAAATGTTAAATCCTTGTAAACTGTGTTTGTACTTTAACGAAGTATCAATTTAAGGGAGGATTAAGAGCATGAAAAAAGCGGGTGTATTATTGTTGATTATAATGATGATCGCGTCATTATTTGTAGGCTGTGCACAAAAAGCAGAAGAGAATTTAATTGGTGTTTCAATGCCAACTAAATCGTTGCAAAGATGGAATCAAGACGGTGCTAACATGAAGGCTGAGCTTGAAAAGCAAGGTTACGCAGTTGAACTTTTATATGCTGAAGATTCAGTAGATCAACAAATCAAAGACCTAGAAAACATGATTACTAAAGGCTGTAAAGTTCTTGTAATCGCATCAATCGATGGTGAAGCACTTAAGGGTGTTTTAGATGAAGCTGGTAAAGCGGGTATCAAAGTAATCGCTTATGACCGTTTAATCAGAGGTAGTGAGTATGTTGACTACTATGCAACTTTTGATAACTACTTAGTTGGTGTGCTTCAAGGCACATATGTAATCGAAACACTTGGTCTTGATAAGGGTGAAAAA
>NZ_JBVBZF010000446.1:0-2283 GCF_057447755.1 Fusibacter sp.
GAATGTTATTGAGAACATCACAGATCCTTTGATGCATATTATCAGAAATTCCATGGACCACGGGTTGGAAACCACAGAAGAACGTATCGATATGGGGAAACCTGAATACGGCACCATTATACTTGAGGCGAAGCATTCAGGGGGGGACGTATGGATTATCGTCAAAGATGATGGCAAGGGCCTTGATCGAGAAAAAATACTGGATAAATGTGAAGATCGAAATCTCCTTACCAAATCGAGGGCAGAGTATCAGGATCGGGAAGTTTATGAGATGCTCTTTGAACCCGGTTTTTCAACAAAGGAAGAAGTAACAGAGTTTTCCGGTAGAGGTGTTGGACTAGATGTAGTGGCAAGAAATATCAAGAAACTTGGAGGAACAGTCATTGTTAATTCAGAGCTGGGTATCGGTACTGAATTTGCTATTAAAATCCCACTGACACTTGCCATAATCAACGGTATGATGATGCAGGTCGGAAAGACAATTTTCTCAATCCCAATTATTTCTATAAGAGAATCCTTCATTGCCAAGGATAGCGATATTACAAAAGACCCTGATGGCAACGAGCTTGTCATGGTAAGGGGACAGGTCTATCCAATATTGAGGCTTCACGAAAAATATGGCATTGCAACGGATGTGGTCGATTTTAATGAGGGTATTCTGATTATGATTGAGGAAAACGGCAAGGAAAAAGTTTTTTTTGCTGATGCGATATTAGGTGAACAGCAACTGGTTGTTAAAAGTGCCCCTAAGTACTTGAAATCAATAGATGGCATGACAGGATTTGCGCTGCTAGGCGATGGTAGAATCAGCTTGATTTTAGATCCTGACAGCCTAGTCAATTAGGTGGTGATATGATGAAAAACAAGCACATTGAAAGCAATGATGAATATAAAACTATACCCAAAGAAATGGTCAAATATTTGACTTTTCAAGTGGACAAAGAGGTATACGGATTTGATATCAACTACATAATCGATATCAATAGAATTCAAGAGATCACACTTGTACCTCAACAGGATGCATTTGTGAAAGGGGTAATCAATTTGAGAGGACAGATTATCCCGGTAATTGAGATTCGTTCACGGTTCGGAAAGGTCTTTAGAGAGTACGATGATAGAACCTGTATCATCGTGATGAACTTGGAAGAGTTTACAGTAGGCGTGATCGTGGATACTGTTTTAGAAGTCGTATCTGTTGACAAACAAGAGATTACGTCTCAAAAGAACTTTGACAAAAAAAGTAGATTTGTACAGGGCATTACCAAGAGCAATGGTCATATGATCACTTTAATGGATATTGAAAAGCTCTTATTTGAATAGAAAGGAAGATGAGTATGTTAAAAAATAGAAAAATTGGCTCCAAAATTATAATTGGAATCGGAACAATGGTTTTAATCATAAGCTTAGTCATTGGATATACTATATATAATCTAAATCTCCAAAAACACCAAGCAGAAACAATGCAGGACAATTATCTGACAGCACTTAGAATTGCAACTGATTTTAACAACAATGTTAAAGATGTCATGTATAACAGTAGAGCATATGGCTTATCTGGCACAGAATCTTATTATGACGAAGCCATGATATCCATGCAGGGCGCACAAACCAATCTACAAGAGCTGAAAGCTTTTATAGATGAGCAAAATGCAGTGGATTTAACCGCCGTCTACGATGAAGGTGTAATGGCCCATTCGGAGTATCTGGCACTTATTGAGAAAACACATAACGCTTACATAAACATGGAACAAATTACAGGTCAACTTGATTCATCTGCTGCAGAATTTGTAAGTAAAATTACAATGTATTACGATGATCAAGTTGATAAGTTAAATAATCAAATCAATTCAAATGATAACGCCGCTAACTTAAAAGCTAGAAATGAAAAAATTATGATGGCAACTGAAATTTTGAATTTGGGCAATACCGTTAGAGTCAGAAATCAAAAGGGCATTGCCACAAAGAGCTCTTCTGAAATCAAAGCAGCCACTTCAATTTTCGATCAAATTGATACTCTCATTGAGGCTTCTGAGAAAGTAACAACACAAGAGTACAATTTGGAGCAACTTAAAGCGGTATTAAGTGCAAGTGAAACCTATCGATCAAATATGAACAAAATGGCAGTCTTGTTTGATGAAATGGTCATCACAGGAAATTTGCGTGCTGAAAAGGGTAATATTCTAACCGATTTAGCCATGACCATCGCCCAAGATGGCATGAAAGATACCAGTAACAGCGCATCAGAAACAATTTCTGCTGTGAACGCAACAACACAAGTTTTAA
>NZ_JBVBZF010000447.1:0-2274 GCF_057447755.1 Fusibacter sp.
GAAAAAATACACAATGGGCAACTTTCGGAGGCAGATTTTATATCGATTATTTGCGAGAAGAATAATCCTTATTTAAGTTTTTTTACAATGAATCCCTATTTTGCACATGTGGAGACGTGTTTATATGAAAGTGAATGCCCTCCTAGTTTTTATGTGTCAGAGCCAAGAGATCTTGATGAAAATTTAATTGCATTAAAAGATTATGCATTGGAAATTAATATTACATGATATGATGAAAAGGAGAAAGAAAATGAAGAGATCAGAAATTAATGAGGCGCTTGTATGGGCAAAGGATTTATTGGAATCACATTCAATTAAACTCCCCCCTTTTGGATATTGGAATATGGGAGAATGGTTATCGGGTCAGCATGATATATCTACAATTAAAAAAGTAATGTTGGGGTGGGATATTACTGATTATGGCAAAGACAAGTTCAATGAACTAGGGGCAGTGCTTTTTACCTTGAGAAATGGCTCTTTAACAGAGGAGAATGTCGGGACACCATATGCAGAAAAACTGATTGTCTTAAAGGATGGACAAAGGCTACCTTTACACCATCATGCAAGCAAGACAGAAGATATTATCAATCGCGCTGGGGGTATTCTTGCGATTAAGCTCTATAATTCTTTAGAGGATGGCAGCGTGGATGAAAATTCTGATGTAACCGTTGATATGGATGGTATTCGGTATATAGTAAAAGCAGGTGAAGAGCTACACATTATGCCTGGACATAGCATTACATTAAGGCCTTTTGTCTATCATTTGTTTTGGGCAAAAGAAGGGGCTGGTGACTTAGTCTGTGGAGAAGTCTCCTCCATAAATGATGATATGACTGATAACTACAATGCGGAAGATGTAAGCCGTTTCTCAAAAGTAGAAGAAGATGAGGCGATCCTACATCCTCTGTGCAATGAGTATAAAAATGTTTTAGGGAGGTAACCATGTTTGATATTATAGCAGTAGGTGAATTGCTTATTGATTTTACACCTGCACCGGACCAACATTTTAAGGCGAATCCAGGTGGTGCACCATGTAACTTTCTAACCATGGCCCAGCATCTCGGTTCAAAGACGGCTTTTATCGGTAAGGTTGGTGAAGACGCCTTTGGCAATACTTTAAAAAACGTGCTTTCAGATGAAGGCATTGATGTAAGTGGTTTAATTCAAGATGGTAGGTTCGGCACGACACTTGCGTTTGTACATTTAACAAGTGAGGGTGACAGAAGTTTCAGTTTCTATAGAAAGGGCTGCGCAGATGTAATGCTCTTTGAAGAAGATGTTGATTTTGACAAAATTGATCAAACTAGGGCACTGCATTTTGGGTCACTTTCATTTACGGATGAACCTGCAAGATCGACTGTTTTAAAAATGCTAGAATATGCAAGAGAAAAAAATAAAATAATAACATATGATCCAAACTTTAGGCCTGCCTTATGGACGGATGAAAAGACTGCCATAGACTTTATGGAAAGAGGAATGGCATTTGCAGATATCGTAAAGGTTTCAGATGAAGAACTAGTCCTGATTTCAGGAACAGAAAATCTAGAAAAAGGCTGTGAGTACCTTCATCAAAAAGGTGTTAAGTTAATATTTGTTACCCTTGGGGGTAAGGGGGCCTATTATTCCTATGCCAAAGGAAGTGGTATTGTGGAAGGCATAAGTGTCAAGGTTGTGGATACAACTGGTGCAGGCGATACTTTTTTCGGTGCCACTGTGCATCAATTATTAGCGCTTAATTGTCCGATTGAAGCAATAGAGGAAGGACAAATCAGGTCAATATTAAAGGTCTCAAATACAGCAGCTGCAATTTGTATTGAAGGTTTTGGGGGTATTCCGTCTATACCAACAAAAGAGGAGTTAATGTCGAGAGTGTCATTAGGCTAGGGGGAGAAATGTATAGAGTAATCATTGCTGATGATGAACCTAAGGTATCACAATTAATAAAGGCGTTAATTGACTGGACTTTATTAGGACTGGATTTAGTGGCGATTGCAAACGATGGTATTGAAGCGCTTAATTATATAGAACAATATCAGCCTGACATTGTTATTACCGATATAAGGATGCCAGGCTATGATGGTCTAGAGCTCATTCGAAAGGCAAACTTAATCAATCCCAAAATAGATTTTGTCATTATCAGTGGATATCAACACTTTGATTATGCCCATAATGCCATAAAATATGGGGTTAAGGATTATTTGCTAAAGCCGTTAAACAAAGACGAAATCAATCAAACGCTTTTAAAAATGATCGAGAGATACCAAGAACGGGATC
>NZ_JBVBZF010000448.1:0-2265 GCF_057447755.1 Fusibacter sp.
CCTCCAACGATATGTGAATGGAAGTTGGACGACAATTAAAACCTGGACAGAAACCAATAATAATAGTTACTGTAGTCTCGGTAAAAGTTATTACGTTGCAAGTGGATATCAATATCGAATGACTGCTTATGCTTCTGTTTATAACAATGGTTCATTTATTGAACAAACCATCTACACAAGTGGCACAAGAGTATACTAAACATATTATTTATAATACTGAAGGAGATATAAAAATGAAAAAATATCTAATCTTAATACTTACAATGTCTATGATCTTTAATATTGGGATTCTCAATTTCGCTGCAGAAAATCACACTACAAACCTACACATTAATGAATATGAAATTTTAAAAAATCTCAATGAAAATCAATTAAATAAAATAAATGAAGTTCTAAGTGTAAGCGGCTCAACAGAAATTAACACACTCCAAAATGGTAACTTCACTAATCCTGCTTCACATCAAAAAGTGACTAAAAAAGACCTTATTGAAAATTACAAGGCTAAAATCTATAAACTTAAAGAGTGGAATACAGATCAATTAAAAAATGTTGGTTACAACCCCTCACAAATAGCTGCAATCAAAGCTTTTGATGGCAGCGAAGAAATGATGATGCTCGCCGCAACAAGTGTAGATGTAAATATTGGCCTTAGAAATATTTCTTACACATCAAGTGGCACTACTGTAAAAGTAATTGCAGATTTTAATTGTGAAGGGATCCAATCCAATTGGTTCTTAGATGTCTTTGCAGTCACTTGGTCATCACCTTTAACCATTACATCAAAAACTGGATCTGTTAGATATACCAACAGTTATGGTGAAAGTAAAACCTATACACACTCACCTGTAAATGATGGAAACCTATATGGCCTCGGCATTAAATTTTATAAATATAAAGATTCAGTTGGTCAAGATTTTAATCATGCATTATATGTACATAGTGGTTCAATAATCATCAACTTAAAGTCGAATACAAATGTACCTGATATTGCAGCGCTTGCTTCATATGGTTATAATACCTTGTCTACTTCACCATCATTCGCTATTTCTGCGGGTGGCCCATCTGGCGGTATATCATTTTCAAGCCATATTTCAAGCGCTGGTGAAGCCTATACCTCAAATTAGGAGATGTTATAAATGAAATTCATTGGATATTTAGTCTTAGGCATATTGTGTTTTTTAGGTGTAGAGTTTTTTTCAGTGAACTACGCTACTTTTGTAGGGGCTGGCTTTGACGATACTGGCATCTTAACCACTTCAATTTCCCTACTGACCACTACAGTGGTGATATCTACCACTATCATTTGGCATAAGCTGGATGCCCTTAAAAAATAAAGTGCTCTTGCATGAATTCAGGGCCTAAGAACTAAAAATGAACAATTAAAAAGTTGGTCTCAATAATTTCAGAGACCAACTTTTTTACATAAGCAATTGGCATTGTGATCCTTTTATTGGATGCCTTTTTTAAGTGCTGCCTCAACCGCCTTTTTAATCACACGGCTTGATCCCGTAGCACCGCTGATATCGTCTACCTCTACCATTTGTTGCTTCACAATCTGATCCACGACGACTTCTGCTGGTCCACCCTTGCCATTTTTATGCTCAAGTAGCTCCAGACTTTCGATCTTACCGGAGTTAACAGTCGCTTTTACTTTAGCATAAATGATACCGGTATCATAATCACCTTCGTAAACGCCATTTTCTACTTCACTTAAATCCACACCTTCAAATACGATGGCTTCTAACTTGGCACTGCCTTCTTTTATGTAGTTGCTAAATTGGACCGCGCCTATGACAATCATAACTAAAATAATCACAACAATTGACAATACAATTTTTTTCCCAGTTTTCATTTTATATCTCCATTTCTCCCAAAGTTTGATATAGACATTGTTGCACCTTAAACATCATTTTAATCTCGTGGTCTGATAGCTTTGAAAACATTGCATCAACAAATGCAGCAGCCTTATCTCTATTATCCATACGCCACTTACTGCTTTTTTCAGTCTTATACAAACGGAGTGCTCTACCATCAGTCAGATCCTTTTCAATACGGACATAGCCCTTTGCTTCAAGTTTTGCAACAATCTGCTTGGTATTTTGATGTGAAGAATCACATGCCTTCGACAAGTCCTTTAAAGTTGGAGCCTGTTCAAAGGTCTCAAGCACTGTCAAAACAAACCACTGCTTGCATGTTATGTCCTGAATCTGTTGGTCCATGACCATTTGAAGTCGATTGGCCATCAGAAATGTCGTAGCAAATATA
>NZ_JBVBZF010000449.1:0-2249 GCF_057447755.1 Fusibacter sp.
TGGCAACAAGAGTCAACCTGATTCAACTCTACAAACGATTGAATCTCTCTTAAATCAAATCAATGACAAATTTGAACTCACTAAAGAATCCATCGATGAACTTGAACAATTACTCGAAGAACTAAAGGGCCAAATTAAATAAGATAAAGCGCTTCTTTCTGATGGTAAGACTACCATAAGAAAGAAGCGCTTTTTAATTTCAGTAAATAAATCACCTGTAAAATCATGAGTCACAAGTATTTTGAGCTCTCATATTTTAAATTTGCTCACAATTTTAGTTAATTCCTCTGCCATCTCATTTATTGAACTCATGTTGGCTGAAACTTCTTCAAATGAAGCCGTTTGTTCCTCAACCGCTGAAGCAACATCTTGCGTATTACCTGAATTTTGAACGGCTACCGCCTGAATATCCTTTGCAGAATGTGCAATTTGGCTGAATTCGTTGTTTACACTTGTAGAAATACCCATGATTTCTTGTGAAGCATTTAATGTAACTGTCGTGATCTCTAATATTTCTTTCAGTTCCCCCTTCAGGGTTGCCATGGAATGTTCTTGTATTTTTGTCTTATCAACCAGTTCATTCATTGATGTTCTTACATTTATAGTCTTATCACTGATACTCGTAACAATGTCATTAATTTTCTTTGCCGATAAGGCAGTTTCCTCTGCTAACTTTCTAATTTCTTCAGCGACTACCGAGAAGCCTCTACCAGCTTCACCTGCACGTGCTGCTTCAATTGAGGCATTTAATGCTAGAAGATTCGTTTGAGATGAAATATTATGAATGAGGTCAACTATGGCCTTTATCTCTTCAGAGGACTGATTTAAGTCTTCAACAGTGTGAGATGCAGATCTAATAGAACTTACAAATTCATTAAGCTCATTTGACTGTAGTGAAGCTTGATGATCTCCATTTAAAACAGATTCTTGAGATTTTTCAGATGCCTTGACAGATTGATGCGCTTTTGAAGATACATTTTCAATATCCAGCTTGATCCTTTCCACAAGATGGTTTAACGCATCCAATTTATCATTTTGCATTACAGACCCTTCTGCCACATCCATGGATGACATGGCGATCATTTCCGTAGACTTCGTGAGTTCTTCAGTTGTATTTGAAATGGCATTCATATTATTGGACAACATGAATGCTATATTCGAAACTTCTTTAACGATTTCATGTATATTATCGATAAAACCGTTAAAATAATGTGTCATGTCAGCAATTTCGTCCTTGCTTGTGATATCAATGCGTTTGGTTAAATCACCATTGCCTTCTGACAGGTTCTTCAAGTCTTCCATGAGCAGGTTAATTGGTTTTCTGATCCCCTTATTTAAAAGCATGAAGGATATGATTCCGATCACTAATGCTAAGACCATAAGAAAGCCGTTTGTGGCCTTTGCCCTTGCAACTTTGGAGCTTGAATACTGAGAATACTCTGTGACCATTGTATTGATAGAACTCACAAAATCATCAACTTCTAAGTTAATCTGATTAAGAGCAACTTGATCTTTATCCTTGAGGACCGCTAAAAAAGCCACCTTATAAGTGGATTGCCATTCTTGTGTAATTGCCTTGAGTTTCATTTGGGTCTCCGCATGCTTTAGTTTAGAGAGCCCCTTTGCTTTATTACCTTCAGTGACATCTTTAATAATTTCATCAAAAACCTCAACTGTATTCTCTAAACGTTCTTTTGCTATGTCTTGATCAGTCATAACTATAACATTTGAAAGCTGTGCCAATTTATAACTTGTTGCACGTAATTTTCCTGAATTGTTCACAAAATTTGCATCTGTTTCCATGGTCTGATAAGTTTTAAAATTAATCGTTACGATTACAAATGATAAAAAAATCAAAAGACCAAAAGTAAGTAATAATTTGTGCTTAATCTTCATATGTGCTCAACCACCCTTTCATCTACGTCTATCTTGTTGGTATCTGGGCAATAATATTTACGTTTCAACCTATTATCAACGCTTCTTTACCACAATAATAGTTTACGCCATTATAAGTAAAAAATCCGTAACACAGGTTACGGATTCTGAGACTTTTAGACTATTCGTTTCAACTAACTTGATCACATTTATAAGGACTCTCTATAAGGGCCTAGTCCACCCGAGTATATCTCCCGGAGTTTCCCTTAACCTGTGCCACTGGAAAACGCGCCTTATTGCGTTCTAACTTCTCTAAGATAACCGTCTCAATATCTGCGTCAATAGAATCTGCAAGTAAAAACCCATAGATCAAA
>NZ_JBVBZF010000450.1:0-2249 GCF_057447755.1 Fusibacter sp.
AAGCGACTTTTTAGATTTATGTCCATTTCGATTATTATAGCTGCCCTAGATGTGAGTGTTCTTATATTTGCAGCATTTGTTTTTGACACAAGAATTGCTTTATACGCATTACTCACACAGGTAGTCGCAATGAAATCAGTTGAAACTGTGCTATACGGTTTTTCCTCAAAAGTCGTAAAACTTGAAATCATCAGTGAGAAAGAAGCTGAAATTGAGGACTATATTTTAAAGCATTTGAATAGAGGTATTTCTAAATATAATATTGTTGGTGGATATACAAATTTAAGTCGTACAAAATTAGTGACAATTTGTTCACCTCGTGAATCTTTTCTGATTAGGGATATGATCTCTAAGACCGATTCTAAAGCTTTTGTCAGTGTTTTACCTGTAAACACGGTTTGGGGTGAAGGTGTGGGCTTCGATAGCCTAGCAGATGAAGAGTAATTCAGTAAAAGCATGTGCAAGGCTATAAAGACCAAACACATATAAGGGGATATGAGGTCTTATTTGACGTGTTGATTTTATCAGCGTAAAATAGAGGTAGGAATTTAGGAGAATAAAAATTATGCCAAAGATTATTACAAATCCTGAACAGCTAATTTTATCTGTAGCGCGTGAAATCATCAGTGAAGAAGGCTATAAGGCTATGAACGTTAGAGCAATCTCTAAAAGAAGTGGTGTTTCTATTGGCACCATTTATAATTACTTTCCAGATAAAGCGTCTTTAGATTATCGGGTCATGGATTACTTTTGGATGGGATATGAGGAAAAGATCAAAGTGATATTGGAAAACAATGATCCCATTTTAAGTCAGATACGAGCGTGCTATGACGTTCTCATGGAACATCTCGGTCAGTTTTTGACGCTCTTTTCAATCAGATCCTCAGCGAAATCAAGAGAGCGCTACTGTGATCCCAACAAACAAGCGCTTCTTAATCGCGCAGGCCAACTCATGGCGATAAGGTTAAAAGAAACTTGTGTTTTTGATGAGGACTTAAGTGCTGAGGAAATGGCGAATTTTATTATAAACACCCATGTTCAAATTGCATCTTATCAAATCTATGAGTATTCAATTTTTGAGAAAATTCTACAAAAATCACTTGTGATCAAGTCGGTTTATTAAAACAAGTCAAGTAAAGCTTAAAAATAGTTACTTAAAAATCAACCAACCCTATTTGTAATGAATCAAAAGAAGGTCATTCACTTCACCAGTGAATGACCTTTATTGTAGATTATTCGTTTTTAGGATGATTAATTTATAAAAAAGCCTTTTAATGTTTGAATGTTTTCAGGGTAGTCAAAATTTATTTCTACACGTTGTTGATTGTTGTTGGTGAAATGTATAATAGTTTTAGAGCCTTCCTCAACAGCTCTTTCAAACCGATATCCGTCATTAATCAATTTTTCGATTCTAGATTTATTTTCTGAAAGTTCATGTTCAAGCTCTTTTTTTTCAGAATGATAATGATTTTTTGCACCATCTCTTAAGGTATTTTTACTCTTTGCATGGACGACTTGTCGTTTGGCATTTGTACCTCTATAAGGCATTGACATCACACTCCTTAAATATAATGATACTTTCATACCCCGTTTAAATTAATTTATTCGATAAACTTAGAAGTAAATAAATTAACAATGCATTTGTGGTAAAATAAAGAAAAGAAGGAGGCTTTTATATGAATCTAAGCATTGAAGGAAAATTTACAGGCGAAATATTAATGACGATTGCAATAATAATTTTAGCGTATTCAATTAAAAGAGTCCTGATGAAAATACTTCATCAAAAAATTGAGGATACATCAAGTTTTTATCGCACGCGACGGGTAATTACATATACCATTTTTGCAGTGTCTGCTATAACGATTGGATCGATATGGCTTAAATTTGGACAGAGTTTTTCAACTTATATTGGCTTAATTTCAGCCGGTCTTGCTGTGGCTTTAAAGGATTTGGTTGTTAACGTAGCCGCATGGCTTTTTATAACCATTAAAAGACCGTTTACAGTGGGGGACCGAATAGAAATTGCAGGTGTAAAGGGTGATGTTATCGATCAGAGATTGTTTCAATTTTCAATAATGGAAATTGGCAACTGGATACAAGAAGATCAAAGTACAGGGCGTATCATACACGTCCCAAACTATAAGGTTTTCACAGACCATTTGGCAAATTACACCATTGGTTTTGAATACATTTGGAATGAAATCAGCATATTGCTGACATTTGAAAGTGAGTGGCAAAAGGCAAAGGGG